>JAFIEY010000158.1 GCA_020832345.1 Cryomorphaceae bacterium
ATAGTTTGACGTCATGACAATTAAAGGGAAAAAAGCCTACCAAAAACACAAAAGGAATTTGCTTGTTTCAAAGTCTGCATTGGAAACGGCTTATTTAGAAGGACTTGATAAAGGTGAGGAAAAGGGAATGGAGAAAGGAATGGAGAAAGGAATGGAGAAAGGAATGGAAAAAGGAATGGAGAAGGGAATGGAGAAAAGTTATATTGAAGTCATTATAAATTGCTTTAAAAACGGATTCAATATTTCGCAAATTTCAGTAATCACCTCCATGACGGTGGAAAAAGTTGAGGAGATTTTGAAAAAGCAGGGGTTGTTGTAGGGGCTTGTGCTGTAAGCGTTTCCCAAACACCAAATTATTTTATCAACCTATTTTTGGTCTTGATTGATTTTATGTTGTTTTAAACAGATATACATCCAATGACGTCCTACTTGGGGCTTGACCAAAAAAAAGTCCGTTTTCCAGCCATATCAAAGCCGCAATCCACAAAAGAATAAAACAAAACATGCAAGACACCTGTCAGTGGTGTTAGAACGTCCCTGAAAACATCCCCTTCCCAAAAACATTTCCCCAAACCAAAACCAACACACCAAACTTCTTTTTGAAATAAACCTTAAGACTTCTTTAAAAGCTGGAAATGCATAAATTATGTAAACAACTGTAAAATTTATGTAACAAACCTATCCCGACCAGCAAATACCTTTGTCCGACAAGAAAAGCAAATAGGGTGCGTATTACAAGCAAGTTGATTTCAATTTGATTTAGCCCCTTCAACTTTTTTCTTGAAGAAGTATTCAATGACAATCAATCCGCATTAAAGGATAAATCAAAACCGTGCAAACCATGAGCAACTTACTTTACCTCGTCGCCGTTGTCCTCGTCATTTTGTGGGCCATTGGTTATCTCGGATACCACACGGGTGGAATCATCCACATCCTGCTGGTGATTGCAGCCATTTCGGTAATCCTTAGGATTATTCAAGGAAGAAGAATTCAATAATGAGTCCAATCCAAAAAGGATGATTTCAATTAAAATCAACGTGGTGGGGATTTTTGAATCGGAACTAACTGTTAGTGAAAATTCTAAAATCTACCAACAAGGAAGATTTTGGCAGAAAGGGACTTTTTGGCGCAAACTCGATAATAACTCGTAAACTAGTAACAATTAAAATCAAATACAATGGGAAAATCAGACAACAGTACAGAAAAAATGGTCGCGGCACTATTGATAGGAGCAGCGGTTAGTGGCGCACTCGCCATCCTTTTTGCGCCCCACAAAGGAAGCACTACTCGTAAAAAATTATTCGAGAAAGGTGAAGAAGTGAAAGACAGCATTCAGGAAAAATACGATGACCTTTTGAAAAGCAAAAAAGAAGTCGTAGAAAAAGTAAAAGGATAATTCACCACACCACATGGAAAATTCAAACGACATCGGGAAAATAATCGGCTCTGTTATTGTTGGAGCAGCAATTGGCGGAGTTCTAGGTATTTTGTTTGCGCCTCATAAAGGCAAAAAAACCAGAAAGAAAATCCTAGCAAAGGGTGAAGACATCAAGGATCTCATCAAGGATCAATTTACTGAAATGATGGAGCAAATCAACCTAAATCAGGATCAGGACGTGGCGGCTAAAATCAAGTAAACTTGATTTAAAACCTTCATAATCTTAATAGTATGGCCAGTTTAAAACCTGGCCATTTTTAATCCCTACAATATGCCAACAACAGAAAATATCATAGAATCTCTACTCAATAAAACAGAGGTTTACGGCAAAACAAATTACGCACTTTTAAAACTAAAGGCTGCGGACAAAACTGCCGACGTTTCTTCCCGTTTTTTATCGCGTGCACTTTTTGTCTTCGCATTGTCCTTTTTCGGACTTTTCATCAATTTAGGGCTATCCTTTTGGATCGGTGAAATATTGGGCAAGGTGTATTACGGCTTTGGCGTGATTGCAGGAATCTATGGAATCCTGAGTATTTTCTTTCTCATTACCCATAAAAAGTTTGTCCGAAAAATTAAGGATCAATTTGTTTCACAATTATTAAATTGAGATATGACTAAAATAAACAATTCAAGCGAGCTAAAAGCAAAAATTATTGAACTGGAATTACGCGGCAAGGAACAAGGGCTAATCCTCAAAGAGGAGTTGAGTAATATCATTCAAAATGTGCATCCGGTGGAGCTTTTAAAGCACGGACTAAAGGAGTTGGTCACATCTTCGGAAGTGCAAAATGAACTTCTGGGTTTGTCGATGAGCATGGGTTCGGGATACATCGCTAAGAAAATTATCATTGGTAATTCCTCCAACATTCTACAGCGCTTGATGGGCAACGTTATAAGCGTTGTGGTTTCCAAAAACATAGCCATTAACTCAGAAAAAATCCAAACCGGCATTGTGACTATTATCAATCGCTTTAGGGCCAAAAAAGCATCAAACCAGGAAACCGATAAATGAACGGGACCATAATTCACAAATTTCCCTTTTATGCAAAAATAGCATTCATATTTATCAGCCTTTTCGCACTGATATATACTTTATGGGTCGGCAAAGCGATTTTAATCCCCATCGTATATGCCACCATTCTGGCCATTTTACTCAATCCGGTTATCAACTTTTTGACGAAACACAGAGTCCCAAAAATCCTAGCCATTGGGGTCGTAACCTCGCTTTCTTTTTCCATTTTGAGTGCCATTATTTACCTGCTTTTTATCCAAAGTGCAAGTTTTGGCCAAATGATTCCGGAAATGAAAACCAAGTTCAACGAAATGAGTGTGGATTTCTTGGACTGGTTCTCGGCCAAAACCAATTTGCAATCCTCAACCGTAGAAGATTGGATTTTGAAAAACGGTTATAATCAATTGGGAGATATGGTCTCCGGCAAAAACATTTCCATGGCCGGACAACTCGCTGCCACCTCACTGCTCATTCCGGTATATCTTTGTATGATTCTGTATTTCAAACCTTTGTTTATAGAATTCATTCGGCGCTTATTCGATATCAAACACCATTTTGCGCTGGAAGAAGTGATGGAAAGCACCAAGAAAATCATCCAAAGTTATCTCGTGGGTCTTTCCCTCGAACTCGTAATTGTGGCCATATTAAACTCCATCGGACTGTATATTTTGGGAATTGAGTACGCCATTCTACTGGGTGTTTTGGGCGCCATCCTAAATCTAATTCCTTATTTAGGCGGCATTCTCGGGGTACTCGTATTTATGATTGTTGCCCTGGTCACCAAGTCCCCCGCACACATGTTTTACGTAATGGCCATGTATTCGTTTATTCAATTCATCGACAACAACTTGATAGTTCCCCGCGTGGTCGCCTCGCGGGTTCAGATCAACGCCCTGGTTTCCATCATCGTGGTGCTTGTAGGAGGCGCAATTTGGGGTGTAACCGGCATGTTTTTATCCATACCCGTCATCGCGATCGTGAAAGTAATCTTTGACCACATCGAAGGTTTAAAGCCTTGGGGGTTTTTGCTCGGAGACATCGTCCCGACCAAGAAAAAATTCATTGTAAAACCCGCCATTGATATGGTCACAAAACTCGTTCGCCCGAAATCTAAAGGGTGATTTAGCGGTGTAAAACCCCTGCCCAAATATGGCATTTACTTAAACGCTCAATGCCTAATGTTTAGTCTGCTCCAAAAAGTCCTTTTCTCCCAAAATCTTCATTTTCCGTAGATTTTTGAATCCTCACTTCCTCTGGTTCAAAAATCCACTTCGCGTCACTTTTGATTGAAATCATTCATTTTGGAGTTGACTCATGTTTTCAAAAACTACCCCCTATACCGAGAAACCCTTCGCCTAACCTCGTCCACCAATGATTTCGGTTTCAAAACTTCAACCTCGGGAATCATCGATAATATTTCCATCACAAAATCGTATGTGGGATGCACAAATAAACGAACCCGAACTTCGTTTTTATCATCGATAAGTATTTCTTGCGAAGGATGCAATGGCAACGATTTGATGTATTTGCCCTGAAATGGAGAAAAACGCAACTCCACCGCTTTGGGTCTTTCACTTCCTCCCACAATTACCCCCCAGCTGTACTGAAAATAATCGTCAAGTGAAAAACCCTCCAGCCGTTCAAATTTCCGTCGCGTGACCTCCAACTTCACCATCCTATCCAAACCAAATGTCTTCACCTTGCCGTCCTTGTGATCCCGCCCCACCAAATACCAGCGATTCCGATATTCTTTAAGACCCAGTGGATCCAACCTCCTCTCAGTAGGCGCATCATCGTAATACTTAAAATGTTCAAATGAAACTTCCACCTGCGATTTAATCGCCTGAATCAAAGCATATAAGTGCTCTGTTCCCGTCGGTGTACGCTTTTGAAAATGAATGTGCGCCGACAACCTATCGGTCAAATTCAGGGCATTCAAAGTATCAAAAGCCTCAAAAATCCTATCCTTTGCATCGTCGTTGTAATCCGCCGCTATATAGTACCGCGCCAGTTTCCGGTCAAATTTTACTTCTATTTGATAAATACTTTCTATGTCCTTTATGTCCCGCTGAAAAGTCCGTTGAGAAATATTGAAATCGGCAGATTGCAGCCGCGATTCCGAAGCCAAAAAATCGGCAATTTCATCAAACGATTGGGGAAACCTGCGGAGTTTCCCAATGATTAGGCGGTGGCGAAGGATGGTTTCTCGTATGGTCATTTCCAAATATTTATTATTGAGTGATTTTCCACTAAAATTTCGTACGTCTGCAAAAATAGCAGTCAAACAAGCACAATACAATTTATTTGGCCGCCACCCGCCCAGCAACATTCCCGTACCCAAAACCGCCATTGCACGGGCGGGTCGGGCCTTCCGCTCATAGTCACGGCCCCGTTTCGCGCGTTACAACGGCTGACCGGGAGCTTACTCCGGTCGCTCCGGCCAGCCGTGTTCCGCTGCTTCACCGGTGCCGTGAGCTATCCGCTCCAGTCCCTGGCGGAAAAACCGAACCTCAACCAATTTCATAAAAACTTTTGGAATAAAGACAAACAGTGAGTCCACTCCACAAAGGATGATTTCAAGCAAAATCGAGGGGATTTTTGAACCGGAGCAAGTGAGGATTCAAAAATCTACCGACAAGGAAGATTTTGGCAGAAAGGGACTTTTTAGAGCAGACTCATTTTTCTATAACCGCTTTAGGTAAACGACAAATTCTGTCACTTCCCTGCCGTTGATTTGCCAAAAAATAAAACCATGGCACCTAAACAACTTTCTTTGGAGGACAAACAAATTTTACTGGATCAAGCCTCCGAAACCTTGAAAAAGGAATTCATCGGGCTGAATCGGGTGATCGACGAAATCGTCAATGGAATAAGCGGATGGTTTATGTTTCCGCATTTACAAACCAGTCCGGCCATCATCAACGCCTGGGGCATTACCGGCACGGGAAAATCATCTTTAATCCGGAGACTAGCCCAACTCATTCGCTTCGACCACCGCTTCTTCCCCTTCGACCTCGGTGATGAATCCGAGAGCTATTGGGGCATACGACGCATTCTTACCCAAACCTTTGAAACCCACCTCGACGACCCAATTATCATGGTTTTCGACGAATTTCAACACGCCCGAACCATCTCAGAAAATGGTTACGAATTGCGAAGCTCAGCTAAAAATCTCATCTGGCAACTTTTGGATACCGGTAAATTCCCCCTCGAACCCAACCACAGCTTTGTAATAAACATCATTGAAACCATCCGGCGTCTGGAGTATATTGTTGACCACACAGATGTCAAGGTGAAAAATGGTGTTGTCGTTCAGGCCAAAAAAGCATTCCGCGAAGAAATCCAACTCGATAGTCTGTACAAAAACGAGTACTACGAAGATAAGCCGCTTTACTTCGCCCCGCCGTTTTTAGAGCGCATCATACAGTTGACCCTTCCCACCACATTCCGCACCGAATCGGAAGTGCGCATGCATTTAAACACGATGGATGCGATGCAAACCTTAAATTTTTTGCAAAGCATCCTCAATCGTGCGCAAAAACCAAAATACATCGATCTCTCCCGTTCGTTAATTTTTATTTCCGGAAACCTCGACGAAGCATTCCGCATAAGCGGCGACCTCTCCCCCGACCGCGATGCCGATAGTTTTGCCAACCAAACGGCGAAAATTAATATTACCGACATCAAGGTCGCCTTGCAAAAGCGTTTTCGCCCCGAACAAATTGCGCGACTTGGAAACACCCACATCATTTATCCCGTGTTTAACGCCAGTCAGTACGCCGAAATCATTTCGCAAAAATTAGAATCCATACGTAATTTTATCTGGCAAAGTGAAAACATCAATTTGGAATTCGACCTGAGTATTAATCGTTTTCTCTATGATGAAGGCGTATTTCCATCCCAGGGTGTCCGGCCTGTTATCAGTAGTATCCGGCATTATATCGAAGCCCATTTGGGGAGAATTTGTACCGAATGGAACCGCATCAAAGAAAAAGACAATCACATTTTTATGGAGATAGAAGGCAATTGCATTAGGGTTGATTTTCTATTACACACCCTTGAAATTCATCAAATTAAAATCCCTCTACACAACAAAATCCATGCACTCAGACAAAGTAAGCGCGACGATTTTCAAGCAGTTACTGCCGTACATGAGGCCGGTCACGTCGTGTGCAACGGTATTTTACTCAAACAACTTCCGGTGGTCGTCTATTCACAAACCACAAATGAAAAAAATGGTGGATTTATGTTAAACGATCAGGGATATACCTTGCAGTTTCAAAACGAAATCCTTCCCAGACTCGCGGTATTCCTGGGGGGCATAGCGGCTGAAGAATTCGTTTTTGGTAAAGAAAACATTTCCACGGGGAGTTCCGGCGACATCCAAAAAGCAACCCGCATGGTATTGGATATGTTGCGCGAGTGCGGAATGCACAGCGTCCCCGTTTTTATAAACAACTGCGACGAAAGAATGAATTACCACTTTCGCGATCCGGAGCATACCGTCGAAAAGCAAACCGAAATACTAATGACGAAAGCCCATCAATTGGCACGGGACACCATTGCAGAACAGTCGCAATTATTTTTCCACATCGCGGACTACCTAAGTGACCATCACAAACTTGGCAAGGAAGAAATTCGGGATTTATTTACCCGTCATGCGGTTAACTTCCCCATTGAGCAATTCGACAACAAAGACAAGGGCTACCGGAGCGTACTGAAAAAAAAGGTGCTGGAACGAAAAGAAATTTATGCAAACTAAACCCTAAAAACCACCAATAATCCCCAACGCCTGTCCTTTAATTTGTTATCTGTTTAATAAATGCTTGACCGCCTACTTTAGTTCAAAGAATTAGTTTATATTTGTTGTCAGGTCATTTTCCAAACAAATATTACAATGAAAATTACATATTTCCCAAATATAAAAACCATTCTACTTTTGATTATACCAGTACTTTCGTATGGACAATGGATTGAGCGTCAAACGCCCAACGTAAATTTAGAGTTCGTATATTTCCTCAATGACAGCGTGGGATATTGCGGAAATAATTATGTAAGTTACCATACTACGGACAGTGGTTGGACATGGCAAAACGCAACAGGTGCTTATGCCGGTTTTAAAAAAGCTTGTTTTACTAGCGGACTAAACGGGTTTGCCATCAGCAATACGGAAATATTTCAAACCAGTGACGGCGGAATTACCTGGGCTACAATTTCCGATTCCCTGAATATTTCTGAATTTTACCATTTAGAGGAAAGAAACGGTCAAGTGATCGTAAATGGTTGGAATCCATCCACTGGTTATTTCTGGTACGTTTCAGCTAATGAAGGACAAACATGGCAGCTGCGAAATCATCACCCGACAAGATCTCCGAGAATCAGTCATATCCTCGACGAAAACCACTTCTTTTTAGCAGATCCCCAAAACCACACCATCGCAGCGTCCGCTGATGGTGGATATACTTGGGACACAGTTCATCATCAAGTATATGTAGATGACTACCTTACGTCCATTTTTTTTTCATCACCAGACAGCGGGGTCATTGGTTATCAGTCCTTTTGGGGTGGCGGCTGGATTGAAAGAACCTATGCCGGCATTCATAATTTTCAAAGGTCACCAATGGATATTGACACCGTTTTCAAACACGGTGTGTATTTTTTAGCGGGAAATAAAAACACCGTTTGCGGCGGTGGAGAAGACGGTTTTTTATATTGTTCACCAAACCGTGGAGAGAATTGGTTTTTACAGCCGATAAGTGCAAATGACTATTTCAAAACACTTAAGGCCGCATACTTTCACGATGAAGAACGCATTGTTGTAACGGGATATTCTGGGCGTGTTCTACTCACCAACACAGGTATATACCCATCCTTGCGTTCTAAAAATCATATCAACAACCCCATGCGTCTATCCATCTATCCAAATCCATTTTCCGACTTCACTACCATAGAACTCAACACAGAAAACACAAAGTTTCGCGTGATCAATAGTTTGGGGCAAATTTGTTTAGAAAAGGAAAACCTTTCACACAATAGTATAAGAATTGAACGCTCAGAACTACCATCTTCCGGTATATATCTCGTACAAATATTTTATCAAAACCAACACATTGAAACCCGAAAGTTGGTGGTGGCAGATTGAGAAATTTATTAAAGTTTGAGTCCACTCTAAAAAGGATGATTTCAATCAAAATCTAGGGAGTTTTTGAACCGGAGCAAGTGAGGATTCGAAAGTCTATCGACAAGGAAGATTCTGGCAGAAATGGACTTTTTAGAGCAGACTCAAGTTTCCACCTGCTATTTAAAAGCAACATCCATCATAGGTTGCCTGTGAAATTGCGATAAAATAAAAATAAGTAAAACCCCGTCAAAGGTAATTATCAAATGTATCAAAACCAGCCACCTCGAAATTGTCTTGTTTGCTTTAGCTAAAATCCAGTAAACGAATCCGATTATTGCAAAAAGAGTGGAAACCAAGATATTTAATTCAAGAAGGGAAATGACATAATATGCGTCGTGAAAATTAACCACCAAATCCTCGGTTGAACCAACAAATCCTATTAACAAAATCAAGGGAATAGAAATCCAAAAAATCAGATAAGGTTTATTCAATAAACTTTTCATTTTTCAATGTGTTTATGGTAAAATACAGGAAATCAAAGTTACATAATATTTTGTTTAGCTAATTCAATCACAAAACTCAACCAATTTTAAAATCGCATCTTCGTTTCCTAGTCGTTCAGCCGTCTTATAGTCCGCGCATGCGTCTATTGAATCGTTTAATTTTTCCTTTAGCAAACCTCTCAACAGATAGGCATTTGAAAAATCGGGATTTAGCTGGATGGACATATTTATATCGGATAATGCCTTGTCGTACTGTTCATTAAGATAATAATAATATCCTCTATTTTGATAGGCCTTCCAATCCGAGGAATCTATTTGTATCACTTTTGTCAAATCCATTACGGCTGCATCCAGTTGATCAAATTGTTCAAACAATATGACCGCTCGATTAAAATAATAATCCGTATTTAATGAATCATCCTGTATCGCCATATTGATATTGTTTATTGCACCTAAAAAATCCCCGGAATGGTATAATTGTATTGCTTCCTTAAAAGCGGAATCAGCTTTGAGGGCATCGCTCATGGCATAAAACAAGGTATCATCTTGTAGATGTGATCGTTCTGGCATCCCGTTATCGAAATTAAAATCATCCGTATCATGAGTACCAAAACTCACTTCCAACTCATTTCCCAAAAAATTCGCAATCGTTCCAGCCACAATTAATACCGTAAAACCAATAAAAGCATACCCACTCTTTTTGTTTTTTTCTCCATCCATTAAATCATTTACTTCCCGCTGAATCCGGAAAATCCCAATGGGCAGAAATATAAATGCAATTGCGATTTTATAATAATCACGAAAACTAAGGATTCTTTGAAGCCTTTTTGCCGTAATCACCCTCGCGGTTATAACTAAAACAGTGATAAAAGCGACAACAATATAAACAAATACAACATCATCAATAAATGATATAAATTCGAAGACACTTTCCAGAAACGGCCAATCATTATAAAGTGTAAGAAAAACCAATGTGGTCAGAAAAAGAAAAATTAAGTTTAGCAAAAGCAGGTTAATCTCAAATAACTTAATTTCAAACTTTTCGATGTATTCGGTTTTAAAAAACCCAACCAAATTGAACAACCAAATTGAAACAAACCATATCCAGGCCAATCCGAAAATTATGGAAGGTGCCATCAGATCGGTTAGAAATGGAAGATTCAAATAAATCAGAAGTGGGATTAAAAATAGGATTAAAAAAATAGTCAGATTATTAAGCCTATAAAAATATTTCATAAAAGGTGATGGTGTAAAGTATCGTTAATCTATTTTAATTACCAGCGGATTTGACGAAACGAAATTATTGTATTTATGCATGAAAATTACAATTTGATCAAGTTCTTAGAGAAAATTGAAGGATGTAGGTCTTTACTTCTATTTTATTAGTTCACCATGTTCAAATACTTCCACTAATAGGGTATCCCCACTTTCGGAAAGCTCATACTGTTCTCCGTGTTTTTGATCACTCTTAAACCTAACGACCTTTTGAACATTTCCATTTTCGAAGTATGATTTACCTATTCCATCTTTTCTTCCAAATTTATACGCTAATTCATACCCCTTACGTGAATTCTCCATATAATAAATCAAGTTGCCATGTATAGCGTTGCACAGAATGGGTTTTATAATTTTCGGATCTCCATTTTCGTAAAAGCTTTTAAACTTTACAATTTCGCCATTTTTATAGTACAGAACCCATTCAAGCTGATTTTTATTGTTTTTAAAGTAGCTTTCAACTTTTCCTGTATAATCTTCATCATAGAAACTTTTATTAAAGTCTGAAAGAATTTCAATTTTTTCGTCAACAACAACATCCATACAGTCTGTATTTTCCTTTTGCTGAATAGAGTTGCAACCCAACAAAACAACGAAAATCGAAATCTTAAGTTTCATATTGGTCATGTTTTAGGGATTTCTTGCTTGTGATAATTGTAAAATCCTCAAACTGCTTCGTTTTAGTTCCACAAGATTCCTGTAAGTCTATTCAATTGAATTATAATCAGCGAAGTAAAACCCGCATCAAAACGGTCAGCTTTTCACACCGCAAAATACAACAAAATTCGTATTTTTTGAGCATCTAATTTTAAATACGCGGCAATCCCAACATTCAAATAACACATATTGTCCAAAAAAATCAAGCGATGTAAAAGCATGGCCGGGAAGTCCACGCGGTAGAATGAAGAAAAACAACTAAAAATGACAAAACATAAACGTAGCATCCAACCAAGATCATGGATTTTTATCAAAATGGAATTTAGGCAAATACATGGACGCGGAATTTGCTCAACTACTTTCCAAAATTTAGGTGTTGGCTTACAAATGCCTTTGCCGTTGAAGCCAACTAAGGGATCTTTTCCCCTTAGGGTTGCTTTTGCAAGAGACGATTTCCCGTATCACTTCGTTGACGGGATCCCGTAAAGCTACGCACGGGAAGTAAACAAAGTGCCCCCGAGAGTTCAGGAAACCCACACGCGAAAACGCTTAAACACTATGAAACCAACTAAGTAGTGGGCTCAATTAGACCTTTGAAAAAAAATTATACCTAATTAAAACTTCGGGGGCTTTTTTAGTGGGGCGCTTTGTTTACTCGGATGAATGTTGGCGGTTCGGCTTTCTATTCAAAGTGCTTCTTTAATTCGTCTGACTTAAAGAGTAATTCCATTTCGCACATTGCTTGCTTCGGATTTTCATTGTCAAAACTCCCAAGAGCAATCGAGTTTGCTATACCTGTTTTTAGATTGGGTTTTAATTTCAAATAAATGTCGTCATTTTGTTTTGTAAAGAACTTTTGTGTCTTTTCATAATTCTTCAAGTGCTTTTTTAGTTGTGTTTCTGCACCTGAACAAGTATTAAAATATTTTGATGTTTTTTCAAAATGAAGCAGAAACCAAAATTCAATGCACGGATTATTTACAATAACAACAACATTTGGATAATTCTTGAAGAGGTCAATTCTGTATTCATCAAATATTTTGAGCGGTGATTTCCCCCCCTTTGGAGCTTCATTTTCTTCTTTTATAACAGTATCAAGGTCTATTACCCAAAAAACTTTTGTAAATTCTTTGCCCGATAAATCACAAACTAAATTATGAGCCCACTCTAAAAAGTCCCCTCATGATTTTTTAGGCAGTATTTATCATTAAAATATTTTATAAAAAACTATATTATAGTGTTTGTAGTTAAAAAATTTATTAGTATATTTGAGCAAACAACTTTTTTAT
>JAFIEY010000165.1 GCA_020832345.1 Cryomorphaceae bacterium
TTTTTCCAACGACAGTAGCTATTCAAGAATTATAGAACTTAAAGAAGGAGAAAATTTTGTAAGCAGATTACAAGGCACTTATGACCGTTGGGGTGATTATTTTGGCTTACAACGAAAATACAATGAACCCGAAACAGTATATGGATCCGGGTTTTATGGACTTCCATCAAATGCATCGGGCACCTGGATTCACAAGTTGGGTAGTCCGGATACTGCTAAAATCCACCTGCGCATATACCCGACCAACAACGCAGCCCTTTGCGAGGGAATTGCCAAATCAGAGATCCAAGGCGGAAAACCACCCTACTTTTATCAATGGGTATCTCACCCGGAATTGGACAACATGACACCCAACAGTCCGGACATCTTTGGCGTTTGCAGGGATGACACGGTTATCCTTCAAGTAACAGACCAACGGGGAACGGTGGTTAGAGATTCCTTTGTTTTCCCAATAGACGAAAAAGACTTCAAGCCCGAGGTTTACCCAAACCCCTTCGAGGATCGATTTATGGTGCAATTTCATCTGGAGGAAGACGCAGAAGTGCAGGTGTTTTTATACCGTGCTTCCGGGCAAATCATTTCTGAGATAATCAAAAAAGACGTAAAAAAAGGTCTAAATGAATTTACATTCTCCACCTCAACTATAGAGCGGGGTCAATACATAATTCGCGGTTTGGTGGATGGAAAGGAGATATTTATTCGAAGAATCATAAAGGCCGTGAACTAGTATTGTGAAAAAGCTATTCTTTGCAAGGAAACATTCAAAAATGAGCATTATTTGACCGCCGAAAGAATAAATACCCTCAAAGTCCGTCCCGCCTTAGCTGGAAGTACCTTTGAAAAAAAGAACTGAATAATTTTTTTTGCACATGAAAAATTTACACCCCTTACTCTTCTCGCTTTTAACTTTTTTCTTTGTGGCGAATTTAAACGCCCAAAGCACCAAGTACAACGGCGGTTCAGGACACTTTTCTATCGGTTACTCGCATGGCAACTACGATAACCTAAACCAATTTTTTTCTGATTTCTTTTACGAAATTCAAAGGAAAACTTCAAAAACACCCCCACCATACAACATTGATGTTTTTCAATCCCCTACGTTGGTTATCGGCGGAGGCGGTTTTGGTGTCATTAACAATTTTATTTTTGGGGGCGGAATAAGTGGCAAGTAGCTACCTAAGTTTTTTACGGACAAAGCGCTGGCATTTTCTGCTGAGCTTCCTCAAATCCCCCTCTGGCAGCATTACGAATGGCTTCACACCCTTTATCCACATTTCCTTTTGCGTGCAATGCGCGTCCCAAATAGTAATATGGCGCAGGTTCTTTGGGTTGTTGTTGAATGAGTTGATTGCTCAAATTTTCCACGGCATCCCAATTTTGCAAAGCAAACTGGGAAACACAAAGTTGATAACGCGCCATCCAGAAACCGGGATTTAATTGTAACGCCCGCTGAAAATGCGGCAAGGCCTCTTTATGTTCTCCCAATGCCGCGTTAGTCATTCCTAAGTTGTTATGCGCATGTTCAAAATCCGGTTGAGTCCACAATGATTTTGTGAAGTGTTCTTTTGCAATCTTGAAATTACCCTGTACAAAGTTTATCCTTCCTGCGTGATAATGGGCCATGCCGTGAAAATTCCCATAACCTCCATGTTCGGTTACAGCTTCAAAATGGCTTAATGCTTTGCCCAAAATATTTCGTTTGATATACACCAAAGCCATGTTATAATGTATCCCGGCACTATTTGGCGCAATTTCTAGTCCCTTAGACAAATATTTATGTGCCTTATCCAGTTGATCAGATCGCACATATATGGCGCCAAGATTAAGATAGGCCAATTCTGCCTTCGGATTGATTTCTATAGCCCGGAGAAAAAGTGGTTCCGCTTCTCGATCATTTCCTACGTTATAATAATAGCTGCCCAGACTAATAAAGCCTGTCGCATATTCCGGCTCCTTATCTACCAAATCTGAAAATATAGTCTCGCTATTTGACCATTGAGGCAAACGAATAGAGGTAAACCCAAGAAGCACTACCAAATACCCAATCCCAACAATAATGGAAGTGTTTTTTGGTAAACGATTTAAAAAGGAAAACCCCACAGCTGCCAGGCCAATATAGGGCAAATAACTATATCGTTCGGCCACAACAACCCTACCTCCAATAGGCAAAACGTGGAGCACCAAGGCAATGTGTACAAAGAAAAAGATTATTCCAAATCCGACTAAACTGCTTTGAATTTCTCTTTTTTTCCACCAATAAAAACCCGCCAACAGCAAAATTGACCAACCCAAAAGGTATAACAAAAAATTAGGCGGCAAGCTCCCTTCAGCATCCAGTTGGGGATAGGGATAAATAATTTGTTGATGAAAGGGAAATAAAAATGACTTGACATAGTGCAATAAACTATACCCGCCCAAAACAAGTTTTTGGAAAAAGGTGAAGGAAGCGTAAAGTGTTTCACTACTAATACTTTCAAGAGCATCTCTGGAAGCATCAGGGGTATATGGATTAAAAAACGCCCTACCGCCTAAAGACAAATACACACTATAAAGGGGAAAGAGAAAAAACGGAATACTCTCTAAAATAACTTTTTTAAAATCCTTCCGCTTTTGCCAAAGGATGGCCATTGCAACATAAAAAACCGGAAATGCTGCCGCCGCATATTTAGAAAAATACGACAAGATAAAAAGTATCAATACGGCAATATAATGCTTCGTTTTTTTCGTCTCCCAATATTTCAATGCCATTAGAGCAGCCAAAAGGTAAAACATGCTATATTGCACTTCTTTACGGGCAGCCACCCAGGCAACTGCTTCCGTTGTGGAGGGGTGAAAGGCGAAAACAGCAGCCACGAAAAGTGAAGCCCACTTGTTGTTGCCAGAAACACGCATTATTAGCACAACCACCAATACAATGTTGATGAGGTGAAACAACAAGTTAATCTTGTGATATCCGCCCGGATTTAACTCGTGTACGGCGTAATTCATGGCCAACGACAAGGAAGTCAATGGCGGAACTAACTCTTCAGTATATTCCGGTGCAAAAAGCATTTTCACAATGCCCTTAAAGCTAAAGTCTATAATATCAGGATTATCCGTCACATATCGGTTATCGTCATAATTGATTAATTCAAATGAGCCAACTTGTTGATAAACCGTAAAAGTAATAAACAATAACGCCCAGAGTGGCCACCATGTTTTGAATTTGTGTTTTAATTTTTCCATAGGAGAATACGAATATGCAATGGGTTAATCAACTTTTGGTATTTTTCCTTTCTCCCATATACCAACACCTTTCTCCATCCAATCCGGTCGTGGTGTACCCATCAAATAATGATCATAAAAATCAGATACTCGTTTTGATAAATCCATTCGATTTGCCCATCGTGTTAAATTGTGTTCCTCATTGTTATAAACCAGCATCCAAACGTCTTTTCCTTCGCGAATCATCGACATATACAATTCAATACCCTGATACCAAGGCACCGCACCGTCGTTGTCGTTGTGCATGATGAGTAAGGGGGTTTCAATATTTTGCACATAAAAAACCGGACTGTTTTCTAAATAGCGTTTCAAATCTTCAGACATGGGTACGCCCATTCTACTTTGCCCCTCTTCGTACTGCATGATTCGAGAATGCCCGGTTTTCCATCGAATTCCACCGTAAGCGCTGGTCATGTTGCTCACCGGGGCACCCGAGAATGCAGCTTTAAAGCGATTCGTTTGCGTAATTAACCAGGCCGATTGATAACCGCCCCAACTCTGTCCGTTGAGTGCCATTCGAGATTCATCAATGTTTTTATGTTGACGGAGTAAGGTGTCGACCCCGGTCATGATGCAACGATAGGCACTGGCGCCCGGCTCACCGGTTTCGTAAACAATATCGGGAACAAAAATGGCATACCCATTACTCAGGTAATAGGGAAAATTTATGATGCTCCGACTGGGTGTTGGGATGGTATGACGGTAAAAATTGTCTGAGTTCTTTTCGTAAAAATACACAATTAAGGGCAGTTGAACTGAGGTAGCACATTCAGGTAAATAAAGCATTCCCCTCAAACTATCGCCATTTACAACATAATCAACAAAGGAAACATCACCCCAGCAATAATCAGATTGTTGCGGATTGGTTTCACTGAGAATTTCTGTTTGATTTTCCCGCCACAAAAGCAGTTCAGGATACTGTCTGAAATTCCCGGTTCTATACATAAAAACCGGCGAAGTTTTGGCACCTGAAAAACTAATCAAACTTCCTTTATACGTCAAATTAACGGGCTGCAAGGTTTGCGCATTTAATTCAAAAACCCTTGACTCCTTTGTGAATAATTGAAATGCGCTTAAATAATACCTATCAAATTCTCCAATAAATTTCTCCTCTGAATGGGTTTTTAAATATCGAAGACGAAAATTATTATTTTGTCCAAAATCATTTGTAATCAACACAGTAGCGCCACGTCCATGAGGATCAATGGCGAAAATATCGTGTTTCCCATATACCCATAACCGGTTGTCATTTTCCGTCCAACCAGCAGCACCAAAACCCGGTTTTTGACCGGGCACATCCACCTCTTCATTGATAAGAGAAACATCGATGTCAGTTCCGACATCACGAGTTTCCCCGGATGCAATATCGTAAACTTTCCACTTTCTGGCATTTCGATCAAACCAATACGCGTATTTCCCTCCCGGAGAAAGACGAACATAATCGGAGGTTGTAAAGGCAATTTCAGAAGTTTGCCGAGTTTCCAGATTGATGAGTTCAAATTTATAATTTCGCTCAAATTCCCATATTTTTCCAGATTCGTACCCGAGATTTATAGTGTGAATAAGTAAATGCGTTAAAGTGTCTTTCTTTATTTGATATGAGGACAATTCAGAACCCTCCAAAAGGAAAAAGGATTTATTCCTTGGTGTAAAAACCATGGTTCGAGTATAATTCTCCCACTTCTTTCGTTGAGCGAGTTGCCTGGTGGACAAACTTCGGTCATAAGGCGTCCAAATATCGACATGCGCCTCGTCTTCGGGAATCAGGGCAGTGTCCTTCACCATTTTTGGTCGATCTGGATATACCCCAAAATATAAAAATTTCCCATCTTCTGTAAAATATGGTTTAGTCTCTGGAGATACTTCCCAGTCCAGCTTTTTGGTATCTGTAAGTGAAATTTGATTCAGGTTTAAAATGGGGCGAACCTGTCTTTTGGCTTCGGCAACCACTTCAAAAAAGTGAAAGTTATAGGTTGACTCAATTTTATCGAGGGTATCAGTGGTTGAAATTACCACCACCTTAGTCCCGTGAGGAGAGATGGCCAACCCGGAGACATCTTTTTGGTCGGATAATAATGGGAAATCTTTACCGGAAGCCAGATCGTAATATCGCACTTCGTAAGATTCCAATGAGTCGGAGTACAGGCTATAAACTATTGCCTCTGCGCGATGCGACAATTGAAAAAGATTGGAAAGTCCCAGAAAATGGTGCAGGGTATCACCTAGTTTAACAAAATACAATGGGTTTACCCCTTTGGGTAATTTGGGTTTCTTTTTTGATTTTTCCTCCGGGGGGAAATCTGTGCCCTCTTCATCATCGGCGTCGGGCTTTTCAGGGATTCCATTTAGGGTATATAATACCAAATCGCGATTTTTTTTAGCCATGACCCAACTGGACAAATCAGCAACGGAATCAAATAGAAAATCATCCAGCCGTACTATAAACAAAGAAGGTTTTGGTTGGTCATCCTTTTTCACTTGGTCTTTTATGGCCTTTCGACGAGCCTCCTCGGGCACTTTTTGTTCAAATACGAGAAAATTTTGGGATGGAGAAAATTGCGGTTTATGTCCTCGGGCAAAAGAATATTTAATGGCTTTTGTGGTGGATTTTATGTGCAAAATACCGTCACCCTTTTGCGGGTTGACTTGCCAGGTTACCCATTGTCCATTGTCCGACAAAGTATTACCCGACAATGTGTTCCAACTTTCATAATCATCGTGTGATAACTTTTGTTTTTCTTGTCCAAATGTTTGGTGTCCCAAAAAGGTAAAAAAAACCAGAATTGCATAAATTTTATACATGGCGAAAATTTAAGTTGTAAAGTTAGGGCATGTCAAAATAATAAAACGAAAAAAGCCGGTCGAGTTGACCGGCTTTTTTTTATCCAAAAGAATCAATATCTTAATTTACTCTAACCTCTACACGACGGTTGATGTCGTTAAATTTACCTAACGGTGAACCTTTACCTTTAGAGTCAACGTTGATTCGAGACGCTTCAATATCAAAGTTTTTCACTAGGAAATCTTTAACTGCTTGCGCTCTTCTCTCACCCAGACGTTTGTTATATTCTTCACTTCCTACCTTATCGGTATGGCCGATCAAGGTAATATTGATGTTTTCATTTGACTTCATAATTCTGGCAATGGTCGCCATGCGATCGCGATTGGCAGCAGTTACCGTAGCACTGTTAAAGCCGAAATAAACTTGTGGAATAAATGCGTCGGAAACGTCACCACCACCACTGAGTTTAATTTCACGACCGCGAACATCAACCAAAGCACCTTTTGGCGTATTTGGCTCAAGGTCACGACTATCGGGAACACCATCTCCATCGGAGTCGAGTTCACGACCGTCCTTATCTACTTTAGCACCTTTGTTGGTGAAAGGATCAGCGTCCATATAATCAGGTATTCCGTCCATATCCACATCAAGCGGGCGACCTGCTCCATCAACTGCAACACCTTCAGGCGTTTCAGGATCTTTATCGAAGTAATCGGGCACTCCATCGCCATCAGAATCGGTTGTAAGTTGATCCATTTTAGATTCAACATCTTTAACAATCGACCACATATCGCTAAGCGGTGAAGTAAAGATCAATGATTTTTGTTTTCCTTTTCTACCGAAGTTGTAGGTAAGGCCGATGTAGGTAAATAATCCCAAATCGTTACCCTCTCCAGACATACGAGCATCAACCCTATCGGTAAAGAACATGCGTGCCTGCGCACCCGCATCAATTGAAAGATAGTCGAAAAGTTCGTATTTGAATTCACCGGTAAAAGCAATAAAAGGGGTGAAAAATCCATCGTCTAAATTTAGAAGACTTGGACTTCCCATTCTATCGATATAGGCGTAGTCATTTAAAAATGCACCTCCCAAATCCAACATCACCAATCCATTTAGTCTGGAAGGTTTTTTGTTTGAAATGCGAAATGCGTGAAAAGGATTTAAAACCAAACCCAACTGTCCGGCGTACATCCGTGAACGAAAAGCTTGTTCCGTGTTGTTATCATCAACGCGAAGACCGGAAAGTCGTCCATAGTGCAATTGACCGCGAAAACCCCACCAGCTATTGGTCATACGGGTTAAGGTACCGCTTCCGGCGCCTTCCATACCACCGTTGATGTGTAAATTAGCATCGTGGCTAACAAATCCATTGTATGAGGACAAGTCACCAATCATGAAATTGGAACCCACATGAATACCGATCGACCATTTTGAATAGTCATCGTTGTAACTCTCGGTTGAAGAGGTGTTTTTCTTAGATGCATTACCACCAGTCGAGGTGGTATCCGCAGACTGTGCGGAGACTGAAAAACAGATTGTTAAAGATGTGAGCAGTGAAACGAAATACTTCATAAGTGTAGTGTTGTTATTTGGAGGCAAAAATAAACATTCGGAGCTTACAAAAAAATTTTAAAAGACAAATTTATGTAAAAATTTTTCACAGGTTATCAATATATTAAGCCTTTTTAAAAATGATAGGGAAATTTCACAACCACATACAGAACAATGCTTTAATTTCCACAATCTACAAAAGAATATTTACAAAATGATAACATGAAGTCGATATGTAGAAAAATTACCACAACAATCTCCTTTAAATAATTGAAGTTTAATTGCTATAAGCAGTTGCGGAAATACTGAAAAGCAAACGTGCGGCCACATTGGCGTCCCACTCCCCTTCCCCTACACCGACTTCATTTATATCAAATCCTATAACCTCCTTTCCAGATGCAATTAGTTGCTCCACCAAGTATAAAATTTGCGCCGGTGTATAACCTCCTGCAACCGGTGTTCCGGTATTTGGACAAAAGCGCGGATCTAATCCATCAATATCAAAAGTAATATAAACTTTTTGGGGTAAAGCAGAAATAACCCGGTTACAGATTGCTTCCCATGTTTGTCCGGAAAACTGGGCTCCCTGAATATCTCTATCGTAAAAAACTGAAATTCTAGGATCCTTTTCAGCAAGGTTGAACTCTTCGTGGCAGTAATCGCGGATGCCGACCTGAACCAACTTTTCAATTTGCGGGAGCTGCATAAAATTATAACTAATTGATGCGTGAGAATAGGTAAAACCCTCGTATGCATTTCGCAAATCTGCATGGGCATCAATTTGCAAAACCCCAAAGGATTCGTGTTTACCTGCCAATGCTTTGAGCATTCCCAATGGCGTTGAGTGATCACCACCCAACAAGATTACCTTTTTTCCTTCGGATATTAGTCTGCCGGCTGTTTCCTCTACCCAATCTACCATTTCCTCACAACCCCGGTTTATTCGATCCAGAACCTCATGGTTGGGTTCCTCCCCGGCCACCAGACAATCTATATGGCTTTCCACCAAAGGTCGTAACTCCATACTTAATTTTCGCAATCGCTCGGGTTCACTCAACATAAACATACCCTTTTTCCAAAAATCAGGGTGCTGTGGCTGAAATAAATCTACCTGCATGGAAGCTTCAAAAATAGCTCGTGGCCCATCCATCGTTCCTGTACCATAGGATACCGTTACCTCCCAGGGCACAGGAATAACAATAATATCACTTTCAGCCTCGTCAAACGGTAATCCAAATAATTGATTATGAACGGATACTCCATTCACATCAAAGGACTTAATTTTATCTTCTTTTGTCATAATAAACAATTTCATTTTTGAGTCCACTCCAAAAAGGATGATTTCAATCAAAATCGAGGGGATTTTTGAACCGGAGCTAACCAGCTGTTAGTGAATATTCAAAAACCCACCGACAAGGAAGATTTTGGCAGAAAGAAACTTTTTGGAGCAGACTCATTTTTTTTTACACCTAATATATCACGCCAAAGGCATCCTTAAAAATCCATCGTTGTCCGGAAGCGTGAACAACTTCCAGAATTGCGATGTAAAGTCCGGATTGTAACGGATGCCCATCATCGCGATTTCCATCCCAATACAATGCGCCATTGGAAGGTAAAAAAGCCCGTTGTACCGGCTTGGCTACCTGATGACCATTTATGTCAAATATTTGCAAATCACCTACACAACCGCTTTCAGGTAATAAAAAACGCACCTCAAGCACATCATCTATACCGCTGTTGTTGGGCTTCAAAACTTCCGGCGCTAAGGTAAACATTCCCGAGCTTTCTTCTTGAGGTAAAGATTGTAAATTATCCACACCCGGGGTTCCCCATCCATAAGTTTCGCCGGCAGACACCCAAGTAGAAGCTGCCATTGAAGGCATGGTGGATGAAATTCGCTCTAAACTCACCCCCCTAAACTCCCGTAAAAAGGATGAATGCATTCCACTGTGATAGTTCATACTATCCAGAATTTCACCTGCGGAATTTATCAAGGCAATTCCGCCCGATTCATTGGGTGTGGAAGGCATCGAACACGCAACACCATTAGCCGCATTGCTGCTGGTATAAAACGGAACGACCCGCGAAACATCCGTCGCAAAAAACAAAACACCTCCCGGGGCTAAAATCCGTGCATCATCCACTACCCTGCGGTCATTTTCCACAGAATTACTGTAATTACCCAGACGAAGATCCCGCAACTGCAAATAATATGAACTTACATTTTTTATCTCTACAAATGAAACCCCACCGGCAAATGGTGCCGGCAATACCTCATTAATAATCAGCTCTCCCTTTTCGGGATTTTTGGGGAATCCAAAATCCAAAATCGTATCTTGTAATTGTCGCCCCAAACAATCCTCAGGCAGCACCTTAAATTGAAATTGGTATTTCCTTCCTTCGTCTAACGCCTTATTAAAGGTAAACATCAAACTCGCTTCTTGGGGTTGTTCGACATGTAGAATGTCCAACTCCGAAACCAAATAGTTATCTGGATCTGTCAGATCATCCCCGGAAAGTGCTTCTGAGAAATGCACGGCAATGACATTATCGTTTGGCACCTGGATGTACTGAACCGAAAGCGGTTGCGCCAAAACATCCTTTTCCGCCAAACTATTTGACCTGCCCGGTGTGCCGCCCGCCGGATCTACTGAAGCTTTCCAATTGACTTTTCCCCTGCAGGTTTTTTGGACAGAAATATGCTCAAGCGACCATCCTCCAGATGCTTTGTCGATATCCCTATACCAACTATCGTCGTAAAACACAAAATCTACAAGTTGATTTTCAGGATCAAAGAGTCGAACCTCACCCGAGGCATTGGTTAAGGCGGTTGGAGAAATATCAATGCCCAGAACCGGAATGTTGGGTGAAAAATTTTGCATATCAGCCTCACGCGTCAACACCACAAATGTATCGGGTGGCAAAATGTAATCGCCCAACTGCCTTACTTGATTATTGACCTGCAATTGCCAACCGAGAAGATGTATGGGAAACTGAGCGTTGTTATACAATTCTATATACTCCGTTTCGGGGAGATTTTTCACTGCCGGACTGGGATCAATCATAAGTTCATTTATGATAATATCCCGAGGAGATGGTCTGAACCAAACCAATTCATAAGATTGAAAAATTCCGAGGATGCCCATCACGCTGTTTATACCTATTATATCTAAATCAAAAATTTCATTTGGGGGCAAATCTGAATCCAGTTCTAAAACTGCATGTAAAGGATTGTTGAGATCATATTGGACGGCTAAAACTTCCGGAAAACCATTTGGGGTAGTGTAATTCCCCGCATCTACAACTGAAGATGCATCGGGTAAACCGGAAAAAGTCAGTGCAATTCGATTGGCTTCAATCACCCGGGCACGATCCACTGAAACGGGCAATGAATCACCGGAATCGATCGAGGAAACCGAAATAGGACCAAAGGCCATTTTATCTGCGCGGGTTACGGTATATCGGCATGCAAAACCAAAGTAAAAACCCGCCGGATACGTATTGTCAACGGCTGTTCCAATTGACATCCATTGATTTCCCGTGGCAGTGGTATCGCAGTAAACACTCCATTGACCACCGCGACTTCGCATTACCTTAATTAAAACATGGTGTGGAGAGCCAGCCATAAACTGTTGAACCGATTCAAATAGAATGGAGTTTGAAGTTCCATTTCTCCTGATTAAAGCAATGGTTCGCTGACTTCCTCCACCCACCCGAATAAAATACCCTTCGGTTTCTCCCCAAAAATCGGGCGTACTGCTACTCAAAAAAACGGAAGCAAAATTTGCGGAAGATGGGGCAAAATCATATTGCACCGAAAAAATCCAAGTAGCGCTATCGAATGCAGTAGAATAGGTGTAAATAGAAATTTCATTCGCGACAGAATCGGAGAGTTGCAGGATATTCGTGTCTGGTGCAAAAACACCCACATCACCACTCCACTGTCTTCCGGAGATGTTGGGGAATGCAGAAAAATCATCTGACCAATTAGATTGCGTAAATCCGGTGCGTCCAAAACAAAAGATTAACGCGATGAGTAAAAACCTTTTAATCATAACGAAAAAATTTAAATTAATACGGCGTAAAATCACTAAAAATAAAATCGTGATAAATAGTATTTTTCGGACAACAAATATATGTAATATTTTTCGTATTTTCCAAATCCATAAAAAAGGCTTTAATTACAGGGGATTTATACCCTTATCATAGTATATTTGTGGATGAAAAAGGAAGTGAAAAAACTTTCCGGTAAAAGCATGATATCTTGGAACATATATTAGGAAAACTCAATCTGGCACAACGGGAAGCCGTGGTTCACACGAAGGGGCCTTGCATGATAATTGCTGGTGCGGGTTCGGGTAAAACGCGAGTTCTCACCTACCGTATTGCATATTTAATGGAAAAAGAAGGCGTTGATCCTTTTAATATTTTGTCCCTGACATTTACCAACAAAGCTGCCCGCGAAATGAAGCATCGGGTAGGTGTGGTGGTGGGGAATTCAGAAAGTCAAAACCTTTGGATGGGCACATTTCACTCCGTGTTTGCCCGAATACTTAGGGCTGAAGCCTCCAAAATTGGTTACCCTTCCAATTTTACAATTTACGATTCGGAGGACGCCAAAAAATTGATAGGAAATATTGTCAAAGAAAAAGGGCTAGACAAAGACATTTACAAGACAAAAACGCTTGCCGGGCGCATTTCCAGTTTAAAAAACAATCTCATCACCCCGAAGATGTACGAGCGATTTCCGGAACTAAGGGAACAGGATGAGCAATCGCAAACGCCTAAATTTAAAGAAGTTTACCAAACTTATTGCGAGCGGTGTTTCAAATCGGGCGCCATGGATTTCGACGATTTACTGCTCAAGACCAACGAATTATTGGCGACCTACCCAACCGTACTTGCCAAATATCAAGATCGCTTCCGGTACATCATGGTCGATGAGTACCAGGATACCAACCACTCCCAATATATTATTGTAAAAGCCCTCGCCTCACGATTTGAAAATATTTGTGTGGTGGGCGATGATGCGCAAAGTATTTATGCCTTTCGCGGAGCAAATATTAGAAATATTCTCAACTTTCAAAAAGATTATCCTGACGCAAAAACCTTTAAACTGGAGCAAAACTACCGGAGCACAAAAAACATTGTTTCCGCAGCGAATAGTTTGATTGCCAATAATAAAAACCAACTTGAAAAAGATGTTTGGACGGAAAATGATTCCGGGGAAAAAATCATAGTACACAAATCCCTTAACGAAAACCAGGAAGCATTTTACGTAGCCGAGCGCATCATCGATTTTAAAAACAATCAGGATGCAAACTTCGGACAATCGGCTGTGTTGTATCGAACCAATGCCCAGACCCGTGCACTGGAGGAAGCCCTTCGTAAAAAAGGTATCCCTTACCGCATTTACGGTGGATTGAGTTTTTATCAGCGAAAGGAAATCAAAGACCTATTGGCCTATTTGAGATTGGCCATCAACCAAAAGGATGAGGAAGCCTTTCGCCGGGTCATAAATTATCCCGCAAGGGGCATCGGCGCCACCACCATCGATAAAATTGTGCATCTGGCAAACGAGCGCGACCAGTCAATTTGGGAAATAGCGGAAAACATTCAATTTTTCGGAAACACATTCAACCGTGGAGCGGACATTAAAATAGCCAATTTTGTACGAAAAATTGAGAACTATGCCAACATGGTAAAAAGCGGTTTGCCCGCTGACGAAATCGCAGAGGAAATTGCGAAAAACAGCGGATTGATGCCCGAGCTTGCCAAAGACAAAACACCCGAAGGCGTTTCTCGTTACGAAAACCTACAAGAGTTAATGGCGTCTATAAAAGACTTTGTAGAGAACCAAAAAAACGCGGAGGAAGGTGATCCTAGTTTAGAGAATTTTCTGAGCGAAATTGCGCTCATTACGGACTCGGATACGCAAACAGATGAGGACGAACCAGCGGTCTCCCTAATGACCATCCATCAGGCAAAAGGGCTTGAATTCCCCTTTGTTTACATCGTTGGCATGGAGGAAAACCTGTTCCCAAACATCATGACACTGACTTCCCGTGCTGATTTAGAGGAAGAAAGAAGACTTTTCTACGTGGCTTTGACACGTGCCGAAAAACAAGTATATTTGACGTACTGTCAAACCCGTTACAGATGGGGTAAACTAAACGCTAACGAACCCAGTCGTTTTCTCGACGAAATTGAAGATAAATATCTCCAATTTGAAGTTCCGGAGTTTAGCCCATTTGACCAAGGCAACCCGCGCCTATTTGGCGCACCCAATTCATTAGATAAACCCCCATTACCCAAGAAAAAATCCATGGCGGCCAAAAACAACGAAGAGCAACAAGGAACAGGCGGCGCCTATGCCGTCAACAGAAAAAACCTCCGCCCCCTCACCAAAAGTGAACCGGAGGGAACAAAAGACACGGTAACCTTAAAACCAAATGAAAGAGTCATTCACGAAAAATTTGGCCGCGGTTTGGTCATCAGTGTAGAAGGAACAGGGCCAAATGCAAAAGCAACCATCCGCTTTGAAAAAGCAGGAGAAAAAACTTTATTAATGAAATTTGCCCGGGTTCGAAAACTGGGGTAATTAGTGTCTGTCTATATGGTTCGATAGATGCGTTATGCAAATGCTGAAAAATGCTCATTTAACAAACGTAAACTCCGCTTTTTCCCCGATATCTATCGAGGTCTCAAGCCTTACTCTCGAACTTTATAGCCTTACCACTTTATAGACAAGCTTTAATTAGATTACGTTTACATGGAATACAATTCTCAAAGACCCGACCTAATTTTGCACGAGTACGGGCGAAATATCCAAAACATGGTAACCCATGCTGTAACGCTGCAAGACCGTGAAGAGAGAAACAGCGCGGCTAAAGCCATTGTTGAAGTAATCGGAAACCTCAATCCCCACTTGAGGGACAATCCCGATTACCGGCATAAGCTTTGGGATCACCTGTTCATAATGTCAAATTTTGAACTGGATGTGGACAGTCCGTACCCAAAACCCCAGCCCGAAACTTTTACCGCCCCACCCGACCGGATGGAGTATCCTACCAAAGCCAAAAAGTTTCGTCATTACGGTCAAATTGTGCTGCAAATGATCGACACCGTTTGCCGAATGGATCCGGGTGAGGAAAGAAGTCGTGCGGAATTGGCACTCGCCAACCACATGAAAAAAACTTACCTTATTTGGAATAAAGACAACGTGGAAGACAGCACGATTTACAGTGATCTCAGAGAAATGAGTTTCGGGAAAATCAATTTGAGCGACAAACCGCTTATTAGCAGTCAGGCCATAAACCAAATTCAAGGCGTCGGAACTACCTCAAACAAGCGACCAAAAAAGTACAGTGGTGGCAAAGGAGGATTTAAGAAAAACAAAAGATACAACAAGCCCAACAACCGTTAATACAAATGGGGACATTTAAAATCACCGGGGGGAAAAAGCTCAAGGGCGAAATCACCCCCCAAGGTGCCAAAAACGAAGCCTTACAAATACTATGCGCCACCTTGCTCACCGACCAACCGGTGACCATAGAAAACGTACCGGACATTATTGATGTCAACAAACTAATCAGTCTGCTGGAATCTCTGGGAGTTGGCGTGGAAAAAACAGCACCGGGCACTTTTACATTTCGTGCAAACAATGTCGATCTCGATTACTTAACCTCCACCGGTTTCCGGAAAAAAGGTTCGGCCTTACGGGGATCTGTAATGATTGTGGGGCCACTATTGGCGAGGTTTGGCAAAGGATATATCCCAAAACCCGGAGGAGATAAAATTGGTCGAAGAAGACTCGACACCCACTTCGATGGGTTTCAAAAACTCGGTGCCTCATTGCGCATTAATCCCGATGAAGAATTTTATGGCGTGGAGGCGGATAAACTTACCGGAACTTATATGTTATTGGATGAGGCCTCGGTAACGGGTACCGCCAACATAGTAATGGCCGCAGTTTTGGCAGAAGGCACCACCACCATTTACAATGCCGCTTGTGAACCCTACCTTCAGCAGCTTTGTAATATGCTCAATAGAATGGGGGCAAAAATCACTGGTATTGGTTCCAACTTGCTCACCATAGAAGGTGTTTCTAAACTTGAAGGTACACATCATCGCTTGTTGCCGGACATGATTGAAGTGGGGAGTTGGATTGGTTTAGCCGCCATGACCGGATCAGAGATTACCATTAAGAACGTTCAATACGACTTTTTGGGCATCATCCCAAATGTATTCCGAAAACTCGGCATTCAATTGGAACGGAAAGGTGACGATATTTTTGTGCCGGCGCAAGAACATTATGAGGTTCAGAGTTTCTTAGACGGTTCAATCATGACCATTTCCGATGCACCTTGGCCGGGCTTCACCCCCGACTTGCTCAGCATCATGCTCGTAGTTGCCACCCAGGCAAGAGGAAGTGTTTTAATCCACCAAAAAATGTTTGAAAGTCGATTGTTTTTTGTCGATAAACTCATCGACATGGGTGCGCAAATCATCCTTTGTGATCCTCACAGGGCCACCGTTATCGGGTTGGACAAAAAAGTAAACCTACGCGCCACCACCATGACCAGTCCGGATATTCGTGCCGGAATCTCACTGCTCATCGCGGCTTTAAGCGCGGACGGCACAAGCACGATTCACAACATCGATCAGATAGACCGTGGATACGAAAATATCGATGGGCGTTTGAAAGCCATTGGCGCACAAATTGAGAGAATATCCTAAACCCTCTTTCTTTAAAAAAAATTAAGAAATTGTTACTGATTAAAACAATTAAAATTTCGTAATTTCGTCCTGTAAATTTTATTAAAATGACGTATCTAAAAAAACGCCCGCTACTCTTTATTCTCATTGCCGCATTTGCGATGATGGGACTGGGTTTTGTTGCCAACTCAACAAGTGAACAGTCACGTGTTGGCACTCGAATTGGTGATATTGCACCCGAACTCGAATTCCCCAGTCCCGATGGTAAAAAAATAAAACTATCCTCTTTAAGAGGTAAATTAGTCCTAATCGATTTTTGGGCTTCATGGTGTCAGCCATGTCGGGTAGAAAACCCTAACTTGGTTAAGTTATATGACAAATATAACGGACAAAAAAAGGTAGGAAATGCCAAGGGATTTGAAATTTACAGTGTCTCCCTTGATCAGGATCACAGTCGTTGGGTTGCCGCCATCGAACAGGATGGCCTCAGATGGAAAACCCACGTAAGTGATTTAAAATTTTGGAAATCCGAAGCCGCACGTATTTATGGCGTGGGGTCAATTCCCAACGCCATTTTAATCGATGAAAACGGTGTAATTATCGGTAAAGGCCTACGCGGTCCTGCCATCGAAATGGCCATAAGGAATTACATAAATCAATAAAACGGGTTGTCCGTTCTTTTCTAATAATTGAGGTCTAAAGATTGATACTTATATTTGCTAAAAATTTACCACATCATGGAATCATTTAAAGGACAAGGCGTTATTGAATTTTACAAACGTTTCAGCAATGATATGGACTGCTTAGCTTATCTAGCTGAAAAGAAA
>JAFIEY010000164.1 GCA_020832345.1 Cryomorphaceae bacterium
GGTGTCCATTTCGCCTAGTTTTACTGTTGCGCGTTGAAGAGGGATAGACGAATCGTTTTTTGTTACCCAATAGTCAACATAGTTGTCCACGTTTCCTACGCCAGGTAGTATAACCGTAAAATGTTGTTGGTGGTGAAATACATATTCCCAAGTTACTAAATCTCCTCTGTAGCTAGTATATCGAATACGTATCTGATCCCCAAAATCCCCATCCACATTTTCAACTTCAAGTTTTAGCCATGCTTTCTTTTCGAGGCATAGGTTAGCCCAGCCTTGATAGCCAGCAATGAAGCCACCATCGCCTTTATAACTACCTGGAAAAGCATCTTTATAAGGAGGCGGTTGCAATATGGTGTCGATTTTTAAAGCGATGCCGCGTGTGTATGTCTCATCGGGAAAATCACTTCGATCAAATTCTAAATAGAAGGATGGATGCTCCACACTTTCTGATGCAAATTCAAATTCATAGTATCCATTCTTGTCCGTATAATCGTATTCTAATACTTCGCGTGTTCGAGGATTAATGAATTTAATTTTATAGGGTCGATCATTGATGATCTCCTCTGTTCCTAGTACCATTAAGTGTCCGTGAACTTTTGTGGTAACTATTTTTGGTTCGTCCGGGCTGTCATCATAATAGCAGGAGGTAAATAGCAATACCGATGAAAGGATTAAGAGAGTAGTGATGTAGTAGTTTTTCATAGAGTGAGAGTGTTAAAGCTATTTAGCCAAATGTTTTGAAAAAAGACTGTTTTTTTAATCTTTTTAAAAGATTGATGATGCAATAATACAAAATAAAAATTTATCAACATATATGATGACGTATTTTTTTTCATACAATTGGAAATTAGTGGCCTGAAAATGAACTTGTGAATAAAAGTTATTTCTTGATTTTAGTAGGCAAACGAATAAAACACCTAAGAGCACTAAACGCATTAAGTCAGGCAGAGCTTGCACGAAGATGCTATAAAGATCCTCAGGCCATCGAGCGTATTGAAAATGGGAAAATAAATACATCTATTTACATGATTAAAGTTATTGCCGATGCTCTTGAGGTAGATCCTATGGAAATTCTCAATATTGAAAACGGGTAGTCATTTTCATTTACCGTAATGTCCAAAAAAACTCTGGATTGTTCTCAAAAAGAATTCCCGATGAAGCCCGTGATTGATCCTTGAATCCTGAAAAATCAATGCTTATTGTAGGCTGCGTGAAAACATCTTGCAACATAGCTATTGTGCTAATAATTGTTGTCATTTTGCGTTTCATTTTTATTGAAATTTTGGTTGATAAAAAGGTTGGCTGAAATTTCTTTCCGGCGGCAGGTGTTGGTGCACCTGTCGCTTTTTTTAAATCTAAAGGAAGCCCGAGGGATATCTTATTTTCATATCGCTTAAAATTTGATTTGAACTTCAATGGTATCAAAGGCCTGAACAAAAAAGTGTTCTTGCTTGGGATAATACTCACCGTTTCTTGTTAATGTATATACCACGCGATGTTCAGAGTTACCAGCAAATTCCCATACTCGAAACACATTTATAGAATCAAAAAATTGCTCATACCCCCCCCACACACTATATATAGGTTGGCTGAAATTTCGTAATCCTTGCTATTAAACGATGAGTCCACTCTAAAAAGGATGATTTCAATCAAAATCGACGCAAAAGGGATTTTTTAAACGGAGCTAACCAGCTGTTAGTGAGGGTTCAAAAATTAACCGACAAGGAAGATTTTGGCAGAAGGGGACTTTTTGGGGCAGACTCAACTTTTTAAAACCGTATTGTTGATTTAGTTCGTAAATGGTTCTCAGATACACGTAGGTTTTACCAGTTCCTGTCTCCATTTCTGCAGAGAAATTCATGCCTTTCAACTCCGTTATAGCGTCAATATCATTTCGCTCCTGAATGGCCTGGACATTTTTCAAAATTTGTTCTTCCGTCAGCGAAATACTATTCCCAACGCCATTTTCTGAAAAGCGCAAACTACACATGCGACATCGAAAAGTCCAACGCACTACTAATCAATGGTTGTCCCTCAAAGACATCGACGATGGCATCAATAGCTTGCTTTTGGTAGTCTTGGTTGGGGTCGAATTTGAGTTTCATCCGTTCAAAATTTTTTCAATAGGTCGAATGAAACCTACACGGTTGATCATTCCTCTGTGTGTCAAACTTGTTTGTCGTGTAGGTTTCATTAGTTCTTAGCTGGTCTAGGAATTATCACAATAAATTGTTCGCCCTCTATATCATTTATTAATTCAATATCAGGATCCTCTTCTAAAGACCGTTTTATTTCAGAACCTAAACCGCTAAATGGCATTGTATGCGTGCTAAATGCAACCAACTGGTTGTTTCTAATGACAGGGTTTCCAAACTTAATATCTTCAACAGTCAAACTGTTAGGAAGACGACCAGGACTTATTATTTCAACTCTATTGTCAAAAATCAGCAATCGTATCGGAGCATTCTTAAAGTAATCTCTGTGCACCAAAGCATTTTGGAGGAGTTCTTCTAAGGCTACAGGTGAAACTTCTAGTTTACCTTGGGAGTTAAAGCCTTCATTTGATTGAGTAGAGTGAAGATTGCTTAAAAGAAAACTCATTGCTTTATCAAATAGTTCAGGAATAGTACCTGTGAGGTCTTTCGGCTTGCTGCGATATTGTTTCCCTTCAATATTATTACCAAAAAAAGAAACAACTTTAATAGTAAAAGCAGGCTTTAATACTTGTGGGTTCTTGCCAAAAAATAAGAGACCGGCTAAAGTGAGTTGATTATTTCTTAGAACTCGTTTTGCTTTTAATGCTTGTTCAAAATTCAAACCTTTTTCCTCAAAGGATCTTCCAAATTCTTTTTTAAAATATTCTGAAAATTTATATTCATCTACATCATTTATAGTAGCTCCATGTATCTCCATTTCATCAGCCATTAAATTGCCGCTACTTTGAAAAAGGCGCATTATTTCTGAGTTATCTGTGAGCAGTCTTTTATTAGAGCCTTGTTTTACATATATTTCACCTTTAGGGGTCTTATATGGTTTATTAATACCTTCTTTTAGATGTACTACTAAAACATTATTTTCAGCTTCATCAACTTTTACTTTCACAACCTCAGTCGATAAATAAACGGTAGGTTTAATATTATCTGCAAGTTCTGAAACTTTTCTATCTGCGTATTCAACTTGATCCGCTGTCAAGCCAGCAATATTTCCGGTTCTATCTTTAACCCCAAGCAATATAATTCCTCCCAGTGAATTAGACATTGCCACAATTTCACGCAATAAACTTTCTGGATTAGGCAGACTTTCCTTGAATTGCACCTTACTGGTTTCTCCAGTGCTTAAAGTGTCTAGTAATTCGATTGCGTTCATTAGTTGCTATTTTTTTTGATATTCCAAATACTGTAAATGTTCTTTCTTCGATTAAATGCTTCATCACCACCTTCCATAATGTCAACAATAAATCGTTGAGTCTGATGATTGTCGATAGTGCCCGAATGAATAGTAATTTTTCTCTCATCATAACTACAGGCAACCACTTTTTCACTATCACCCAGTACAGGAATATTAGCATTATGCGTAGCGAAAATGAATTGCATATTACCTTTTATTTTCTTAAGTTCTTTTATTACTTCATCATAAATGGTTTGATTGTCCAAATCATCTTCAGGCTGATCGATAATAAGCACGTTGTTTTCCTTTTGTGCTAACAGAAACAAAATTAATGCTGATGCACGCTGACCTAGAGAATGCTTATCTAATGGCTTTCCATTGTACTTAATTACAAATTTATTTTCCACTTTAAAGGTCAACAATTCTTCTAAGTTTTCATTAAACCTATTTTTAAATTCTACGACTTGGTTTTCATTTAGAATTTCATTTAGCTTTGAGGAATCTTTAAAAATTTCAATAAAGTCTTTATACGTGCTTTCAATTTCTTGATAAGCATTTTCCCTAATGTTTGATCCTTTGAAAACTTGTTTCAGCTTAGCTATGTATTTGTCTCGTCGGTCTTTGAATAAAACATTTATGGTCAATTTGCTCTCAGCGTTATTTATTCGGTCAACCTCTGTTTTGAGTAGTTTATACTCTTCTAACCATAAATTATTTAAATCAGACAATTTTTCAAGAAGAGTATTTTTCAATTCGCTCCTTAATTTCTCAGATTTTTCAATTTCTGTTAGCTTAAGTTGCGCAGTGTCAATTTGCCTGTTAAGTTTCAAAAAATTATCAGGATTAATTGAATCTGTATTAATTTCACGCTTAATTTTAGCAAACTCTTCTTTTAATCCTTCTTTCTTTTCATTAATTTTTCCAAGCACTCCAATAACATTTTGATGAATTTTATTGGTAGTAGTATAAATTGTTTTAAGCTTTTCAAATTCAGTATTCAGCTCTACAACCAATTGTTTTAAATTTTCAAAAAGTTCTATATTTAAATCAGATCCAGAGATATCTTGCTGAAAAAAATATTCGTGATCAGAGATCAAGGTCTGCAACTCGTTTTTAAAAGCTAATATACTTCTCGCAGTTTGGGATACCTTAGAAACATCTGAGTCAAACAAGGTTTGCTGTTTTAGTTTTTCTTCAACACCTTTCTTTTTATATAATTCAAGTTGATGTTTTGAGTTCTGAATAAGCGTGTACGTTTCCTTTTTGATTTGTTTGAGATTACGTAATTTCTTAATTTCCACAATCAAATTTTCAATATCCCTTTTTCTTGATTCAATTCTATACTGTACGGGCTTTAACCTAGAACCAATCAAACGTTGAATTAAATCTGCCTCAAAATCTGCATCTTTGTTTGATAAATCCTTTTGACCAAAATAAACCGGATATTCGAAAACCGCATCAATAGAAATTCCAGTTTGCAATAAACCATTTTTATAGATGTCTTCTTTTTGGCCATAAATTTTTTCAATTCGGTACTCTTCCTGATGTTCGTTTACAACAGTTACAACCGATTTGCCTCCACTTTTTAGCACATGTTCAATAAGCCCATCCTTGTATCTAGGATCAACAGCGATTTCGGAAAGAGGGATTCCTAAGGTGAATCTAATAATTTCTAGAATTGAGGACTTCCCACTACCTCTAATGCCTATTAGTGTATTCAATTCTGGCGAAAAGTCAATTCTTGTTTCATCCAATAAGCCCCCTTCAAACGCTATTGATTTAATATACGAGTTTTTTATTTCAGGCTTTGTTTTAGGATGGAGTCTGTATTTACAGTCTGTTAGAGCATACTTGAGTGATTCAAAATTAAAGTCACCAACTTTTAAATATGTTACTCTTCCATTGCCAATAGCTTCAATTCCTCCATGTGCATTATCTGAGCCTTCTACACAGGCGATATTTTTACCATTATTACTCCTCCATTTACAGAGTTTCTCATAGTTCTGGAGATTAGCACTTTTCTGAACGGCTAATACTTTATTGAATGGTTCCTGCTTAACAAAATCCTCTAGGGTTCTACCTCTAAGCTCCGTGAATAATCCATTTGTGTCATCAATATGGGCTAAGACAATAAAGTAGTCATGGCCGATTTTATCCAAAGCATCAACTGTTTCTTTCAAATTGAAATTTGAATTTGGATACGGCGGTTTATCAAAGTTTGGTGTTCCGTAAAAAGCATTTTCAAGAAACTTTCTAATGTTATCAGTCTCTCCTTTATACCATTTGTCATCAAAAACTATTAGTATGTGAATGCCCTCTCTTAAGGAAAACTCAATTCCCGCAAATAAACCTATCCCTTCCCTTTTGCCTTTTTTGGCCAGGGATACGAATTCACCTTTGTCAAATTTATTGTGATTGGTAATAACAGCAATGCCAATTTGTTTGTTTTTTAGCTGACTTATGTATTGCTTAACAAAATTATTACCTTCCCCTGAATAATTAAATTCCGCATCAGCTCTGGTGTGTAAATGGAAATCAGCTCGAACCCAGGTTGCTCCATTTTGAAATATGTCAATAGATTCTTTTTCCATTTGTCTGACTTTATATCGTTTTAAACTCCACCCCAGCATCCCGCATCTATAACACCGTATTGGTTTTCAACTGGTCATTCCCAGTAAAAAGCGTATCCAAAGCTATGCACTTTTTCCTGCCCAGTTTAAAACATAACGTTCGTTGCTGAAGGTAAAATCTTCCCCTAGTGTGGCTTTTAGTTTTTCCCAATCTATTTTACCTTCACTAAAAACTTCCGGAAAAAGTTTTCTCAGTTTTTCCAGTTGGTCTTTTTTCACATCGAGAGATATACCTTCCATGGGTTTCTTTGGGTTATGATGACTGTTTTGGAATCAATTACCAGAAATATTTCCAATGGCCAAATATAGTGTTTAGTTGCGATTTGTCAATTATTTGACATTGAATTTACAAGTCTCAAGTCGATTTCCAGAATTGAGTTCACGCCAAAAAAGATGATTTCAATCAAAATCGACGCAAAAGGGGTTTTTGAACCGGAGCTAACCCGTTGTTAGTGAAAATTCCAAAATCAACCGACAAGGAAGATTTTGGCAGAAAGATACTTTTTGGGGCAGACTCATCTATCTGTAAATCAATAAATTTAACTGACATGAATAGTCAATAAATGCTAAGTGGATTTACGGCCATATAACTGACTTGAATCGCTCTCATAGAATACTTTATGGACAGACACTACTTCTTACTTAGAGCCTGTCCATAAAGTCAAAGTCGCTGAACTAGAAAGTTCGAGAGCAACGCCTGCGACCCCGATAGCAATTGGGGGAAATTCAGTGAGTTTACTAAAGTAAATGACTTAATTTTAGGTGAGCATAACGCCGTCATCGGACTTTATACACAGCCACTACTTAAAGTCTGAGTTTTGAAGTCCCGTATTAATTTCCATTACTTTGGCATCAAAAATAAACTCCTGCCCCATGATATTTTGGATCATTCTGTGGGGGAATAAAAAATCACCCACCTTTCGGTAATCTGAATACTGCGTGCCTTGGGTCATTTCCCCTTGTGGCGTATCAAACGTTTGTGACACCTTTACTTTATAGCCGGTTTCGGCATCGTAGTATTCGGTGATTTTAGAACCACTCGGGGTCGTAATTTCAACGATATAAACGATCTTACCTTTGAATAATTCCGCGCCCGCAAGTTTTAATTGGTAATTGGCTGCTTCATAACTTCTCTCGGGAAAGAATTCGGCTTCCAACATCATTTCAGCGGCTTCGGCCTTGTCCAATTCCCGGGTGTTTCCCATTTGGGTTTCGGTGGCTTTTTTTCCGTTAAAGACTTTTTTCGTCATTTGGTTTCCGGCAACGGTGAGTTCTTCTAAAAACAAGTTTGCATCTGCCCCGGCTTTTTTCTTAATGTTTACGGCTAGGTCTCCACGACCTTGGGGCAGTTCTGCCACCAATTGCATTTTGAAGTCCTTGATTTTGCCAGTTTGATCAGCACCAATGGCCTTTAAATAATTGCTGATGACCTTTTTTGCTGTAAGTCCATCGGGAATTGGGATGGATGGTCTTTCGGTGCGTTTGCCCTCATTGTCGAAGTAATTAACTTTTCCAAAGCGCTTTAGCTTATCGCCAATTTCCGAATCTTTACCCACCACAAAAATATATCCGTTTTCCGGGCGCATGTATTTGTTGGCGGCCAACTTAATCTCATCCGCAGTAACAGCATTGAGTTTTTTGAGGTAATCGGCATAGTACTTTTTGGGTAAATTGTATCGCTCGATATCCAGGGCAAAACGGGCGAGGGTTTGCGGTCTTTCCAGCGACATTCCAAAAGTACCGGAAAGGTAGTTTTTGACGTTTTGCAGGGTTTCTGCATCCACACTTTCATTGCGCAAAGTGTTTATTTCTGCGAGAATTTCCATTATTGCACTATCGGTAACATTGTTGCGCACATCGGCGGAGGCGGAAAAGTTCCCGATGAGTTTGTCGGTGCTGTAAGAGGAGTAGCTGCCGTAAGTATAGGCTTTGTCTTCCCTTAGGTTTTGGAATAGACGACCTTGTGAACCCCCGCCCAGAATTTGGTTGGCCAGTCGCATGGGAATAACGTGGTCATCTCCTGGTTTTAAATCGATTGTGTTGCCAACCGCAATTTTTGATTGTACAGAGGAACTGCGATTAATTATGGCTACGCTGAGTTCTTCCGGTGTATATGGTGCATCGAATTTTTGTTCGGGTACTTCATTTCGTTCCCAATCTCTAAAGTGTTTTCTGGCCCATTTTTTTACATCGCGATAACGAACATTACCCACCACGGCCAGATAAGATATATTTGGTTTGAAGAATGTTTCGTAATACTTTTTACAATCTTCCAGCGTGATGTTGTCAAGCGATTCCAAGGTTTCTGATTCGCCGTATGGATGATCAAGGCCGTACATGACAGCGGCACGTAATCTGCGCATCAGCCCATCGGGACTATCTTTTTCAGATTCCAAACCCGAGCGCATATTGAGCAAAATATTTTCGAAATCTTCTTTTGGCAATGCGGGATTAATCGCGATGTCGGCGACGATTTCCATGAGCGATTCGGCGTATTTACTCAATCCACTTGCGTTGATTCCGGTGGAGTTGGTGGATACGTTGGCGCCCATAAAATCGATTACCTCATTGAGATCATCTTTGGGGCGGTTTGTCGTTCCTCGGCGCAAGAGCTCTCCAGTTATTTCAACGTAACCAGCTTTTTCTCCTTCAAATATTGGATCTCGGTTGACCAGGAGGTTCATGGTAACCCGGGGTAATTTTTTGTCTTCTACCACAATTACGGTCAGTCCGTTTCTCAGGGTAAAAGTCCTGTATTTTCCCAGCTTGATTTCCCGGGCAGGCCCCGGTTCTGGCATTTTTGATCGGTCGAGTTGTGCATTCATAGTGGTGGTGAATAAAGCACCCAATGCGATGGCAATTAATTTCTTCATGTTTTTTCTATTGGTGTGTTTATTGATTTTGGCCTGATTTGGGCAAGTAATATAAAATCACACGATTTTCTTTTGTCAAATACTTGTTGGCCACACGCTTGAGATCCTCACGGGTGATTTTGCGATAGCGCTCTATTTCCGTATTAATGAGGTTGGCATCTCCGTAATAGACGTGGTAGTCGGCCAATCGCTCGGCAATACCGGCCATTGAACTGTTTTGTGAAACAAAGGAATTCTCCAATTGATTCAACACCCTTTGGTATTCTCGCTCACTAATGAGTTCTCCCTTCACCTTATCAATCTCCAAATTAATGGCCGCTTCCAAATCCGCGATGTCTTTTCCCATATTGGCTAAGGCCAAAGAAACGAATAATCCGCCGTCTTCTAGGTTGTAGGGAAAGGCAAATACCTGTAGGCCGAGTTGTTGTTTGTCCACGATCTCTTTGTAAAAGCGACTGGACCGACCGGATGACAACAATTGGGTTAGCATTCCGAGCGCATAAGCGTCTTCGTCCGTTTGAGGTGGCATGCGATAAGCCATAAAAATACCGGGAAGCTGAATGTTGTCATAAACGGTATCGCGTACTTCTCCATCCAAAGGGGGTTCTACTATTTCCGTTCTTTTGATCTGTTTTGTGCCTTTGGGGATTTCGCCAAAGTATTTTTGGATTAATCCCTTAATCTCTTTGATGTCAAAATCACCGGCGATGGAAAGGGTTGCGTTGTTTGGAACATACCATTTTTTATAAAAAGCGATAAATTCCTCCAGTGAGGCGGCATTCAAATCCTCCATGGTTCCGATGGGAACATTTTGGTATGGATGCTTGCGGTATGCACGCTTAAAAATCTCCTCCTGAAAAGAAGCATAAGGTTGGTTGTCAACCCGACTGCGCTTTTCCTCTTTTACTACTTCGCGCTGGGTTTCTACACCTTTATTGTCGATAATGGCGTGCAACATGCGCTCTGATTCCAACCATAACCCCAATTTGAGTTGGTTGGAGGGTAAGACTTGGTAATAGTAGGTACGGTCGTGGCTGGTATTCGCGTTGAGGACGCCGCCATTTGCCTGAACAATGTTCATGTATTCTCCGCGCTTTATGTTTTCGGAACCTTCAAACATAAGGTGTTCAAAAAAGTGAGCGAATCCGGTACGTCCAGGTTCTTCATCCTTAGATCCTACGTGGTACAATACCGATACCGCAACAATCGGTGTGGAGTTGTCTTGGTGGAGAATTACGTGTAAACCGTTGTCTAAGGTGTATTCTGTGAATTCAATTTTGGTGCTTTGTGCGTGAACTGTCATGCTAAAAAAGATGGACAGGAACAACATCAATCGTTTTTCCATAGTTAATCATTAGTTTTTTAAAAGGGGGCGCAATTTACTTTTAAATATTGAGACCGCAATTATTTTGAATGTTTTATAAGTTGTTGTTAACAGTCAAAAATTACAGGTTTTCGATAAAAATTATTATCTATTTTTGTCAGAAACAAAATTGAATATGATTGCTACCATAACTATTGCCAATCAGTCCTTTGTCGTCAATCTCAATGAGGGAATCGATTTGAGCATGGGTTTTTATCCCGATAATGGGCCGCTTGCCTGGGGTGCGGATTTGATGAAGATTACCCCTGTTCGTTTCGGTGATTGGGTAGGTTCTGTAGAGAAGGGTGCTGCGGTAAATTTTTGTGATGTAATGCTGAACCCGCATGGTCAGGGCACCCATACGGAATGTGTTGGGCATATTTCACCGGATCAGCAGTTCATTAACGACCAATTAAAAACCTATTGGTTCACCGCTTTACTAGTGGAAGCTCCCGTAAATGGCAATTTTGTTGACTTAAGTGGTGTGCCCGAGCCGGATTCGGATTGGCCCTATCGTGCATTGTTGGTAAAAACCATCAAAAACGATCCGAAGCGCCATACGCGAAATTATCATCAAACCAATCCGCCGTATTTTCAGCCTGATCAAATGCGAACCCTTGCCAATGCCGGTGTCAATCATTTTATGACGGAATTACCATCTGTGGATCCAGAGGAGGATGGCGGAGCATTGGCCGCCCATTTTGCATGGTTTTACGAAAGTTATAAAGTTGAGAAAAAAACAGTTTCTAAAAAGGAATCAGTGAGAACAGTGAAAGGAAAAATTCGTGCAGGACAAACCATTACTGAGTTTTTGTATTTGCCCGACAATTTACCAACCGGAAGGTATTTGTTGAATTTACAAATAGCGCCCATAGCGAATGATGCTGTGCCTTCACGCCCCTTACTCTATGCATTAAACCCTTAATCGACCTGCAATGAATATTGAAGAAGCCCGTGAATATTGCATAAAGAAACCCTTTGTTACGGAAAGTTTCCCATTCGACGAGGAGACATTGGTTTTTAAAGTGTACAATAAAATGTTTGCCATCATTGGATTGGAATGGGAGAATCCGGCCATTAATTTAAAATGTGATCCCGAAAAAGCCATCGCGCTTCGGGAAGCTTATTCCGGTGTTATACCGGGTTACCATAGCAATAAGAAACATTGGAATACCGTATATATGCAAGAAGTTCCGCCGGATTTACTAAAATCATGGATTGATCATTCTTATGAATTGGTTTGGAATAAGTTGCCAAAGAAAATTCGGGAGAGCAAATAGGTTGAGTATAAATATTTTAAAACCACCTTTTTTGCACCGCTTTCATTGTTTCTGCTTAACTTGTTACCCCCTTGTTTACAAATAATGTGTAACTTACCTTTGCCAGCCTTATAAAGGAACCCAATTGTTTCACTGAAACGATGCCCTAAAACAATCGCTTTTGGTTGTTGGCAGTACAGTGCGACGCAAAATTTTTATTTTAAATCATGGAAAATAACGACATTTTTAACATTGTAAAAGAGCTGAGCGGGCCAAATGGCAAACTGAAATATTATTCATTAAAGCAGCTCGAATCCAATGGTCACAGAGTTTCACACTTACCATATTCGATTCGTATTCTTTTGGAAAATGCGTTGCGTAATTACGATGATTTTGGGGTGACAAAGGAAAACATCAAAACGCTTTTGGCTTGGAAACCAGACCCATCTGATAAAGATGTGCCGTTTAAACCAGCCCGCGTGCTTATGCAAGATTTTACCGGAGTACCCGCCGTTGTGGATATTGCAGCCATTCGTTCAGAAGTAGCCCGTCGCGGCAAAGAAGCCGATAGCATCAACCCACTTATTCCGGTTGATTTGGTTATTGACCACTCGGTAAATGTTGACTTTTTCGGCACAAAAGACGCCTATAAAAAAAATGTAGCACTGGAGTACGAACGCAACAGTGAACGCTACCAGCTCTTAAAATGGGCGCAAAAATCTTTTAAAAACTTCGGTGTGGTTCCACCCGGAATGGGTATTTGTCACCAGGTGAATCTCGAATACTTGGCCAAAGGCGTCATTGCGCGTGATGGTTTGGTCTTCCCCGATACATTGGTAGGTACCGATTCTCATACACCTATGGTGAACGGTATCGGCGTTATTGCCTGGGGTGTTGGTGGAATTGAAGCTGAAGCAGCCATCCTCGGACAACCCATTTACTTTATTATGCCGCAAGTGGTAGGGCTTAAGCTAACCGGGAAACTTCCCATTGGCGCCACTGCTACTGATATGGTACTCACCATTACCCAAATGCTTCGCGAACATAAAGTGGTAGGTAAATTTGTGGAGGTCTTCGGTTCCGGTTTGGACTACCTCAGCGTTCCGGATCGCGCCACCATTTCCAATATGTCGCCCGAATTCGGTTGTACGGTTACGTATTTCCCCATCGACAATCGTACGCTCGACTATATGCGGAATACCAACCGCGATGAGGGAACCATTAAATTGGTGGAAGATTATTGCAAAGCCAACTTTCTTTGGAGGGACGACAATGCAAACATCAAATACTCAAGCATGGTGGAACTCGATTTGAGTACTGTTGTGCCTACGGTTTCCGGTCCTAAGCGTCCGCAGGATAAGATTTTGGTCAGTGAGTTTAACGATAAGTTTGAGGGATTACTCAGGGACTTTGGCCGTAGTTATGTAAAACCGGCTGAACGTCAACTCGGTCGTTGGAAAAATGAAGGTGGAGCAGTTGAGGACACCGCGGTGATGGAAGAGGAAAGAGAAAAACTTCGCTCCATTCACGTGGATGGGGAAGAAGCTAATTTTGACCTTCACGACGGTTCTGTGGTCATTGCCGCCATTACTTCATGTACAAACACTTCAAATCCAAGTGTAATGATTGGGGCCGGAATTTTGGCCAAGAAAGCTCGCGAATTGGGGGTAAACGTCAAGCCTTGGGTAAAAACTTCCCTGGCGCCCGGCTCAAAAGTGGTGACAGATTACCTCGAAAATTCAGGTTTGTTGGAAGATCTTGAGGCATTACATTTTCATGTGGTGGGTTACGGTTGTACCTCTTGTATTGGTAACTCCGGTCCATTACCCCCTGCAATAGCGAAAGCTGTAGAAGATAATGATCTCATTGTAAGCTCTGTGCTTTCCGGAAACCGAAACTTTGAGGCTCGGGTTCACCCACAAGTAAAAATGAACTTCTTAATGTCGCCCATTTTGGTAGTGGCCTACGCCATTGCCGGTCGGGTGGATATTGATATAAACAACGAACCCATCGCCACCGATAAGGACGGAAACGATGTGTTCATGAGCGATCTCTGGCCTTCTTTGGAAGAAATTGAGGCAGTAATGAAGCAGGTGTTAGGGCCAAAAGACTTTGCGAAAAGCTATGCGACCATTTACGATGGCGACGAGCAATGGCAACAGTTACAAGCACCAACCGGAAGCATTTTTGCCTGGGATGACAACTCTACCTATATTAAGGAAGCCCCATTCTTTAAAAATTTATCTGAGGAGGTGAGCGAGCCTACCAATATAGAAGATGCACGTACCCTGCTTTGGTTGGGAGATAGCGTTACTACCGATCACATTTCGCCGGCGGGTGCCTTTGCCGAAGCGTCTGCTGCCGGACAATACCTAAAGGGTAGAGGTGTGGCGCGAAAAGATTTTAACTCGTTTGGATCTCGGAGAGGTAACGATGAAGTTATGGTGCGCGGAACTTTTGCCAACGTTCGGATCAAAAACAAAATAGCCAACCGCGAGGGCGGATATTCAGTTCATTTGCCATCCGGAGAAGCGGGAACAGTTTATGATGTGGCCATGAAATACCGGGAGGAAAACACGCCTTTGGTTGTGTTGGCCGGGAAGGAATACGGTAGCGGATCATCGCGCGACTGGGCTGCAAAAGGAACCTTTTTGCTCGGTGTTCGTGCAGTGATTGCCGAAAGTTATGAGCGTATCCACCGTAGCAACCTTGTTGGAATGGGCGTATTGCCCTTGCAGTTTCCAGAAGGAGAATCCGCGGAAAGCTTAGGACTCGACGGCACTGAAAGTTTTAGCATTGAAGGCATAGCCGAAGGCTTGATTCCACAAAAAACCCTAACGGTTACGGCCAGAAAGTCGGATGGAAGTAATATAAGCTTTGAGGCCATGTGCAGATTGGATTCTCAAATTGAAATTGCCTATTACAAAAACGGCGGTATTTTGCAATACGTTGTTCGTCAGTTTTTGAAGCGCGATTAATTTTTCAGAGAAAATACGAAAAGGGCGGAACGTTTTGTTTCGCCTTTTTTTTTTTGGCCACGAATGGCACGAATCGCTGTAGGCTTCGCCACCTTTTTTTAGCCACGAATGGTACGAATGGCACGAATTACACAAATGAATAGGTAGCTTGTGCTGTTATTTTCCTAAAGGCATGTTGCATTGAACGCTTAACATGGAGGAAATAAAATTTGTGCCATTTAATATTTTATAATGGCTATTAGGTTGAAAATCATAAACCTGCCAGAGCACTCCATATCTAACAGCCAATGAAAAACGTTCACGTTGCAAAAAGGTGTAACCAAAACCATAAGTAATACCCAATAGGTCTTTTGAGCCTCGTGGTCCACTTGAATATTTTTCGCTAGGTTCAACTTTTTTTTCGCCCTCCCAAGCATACCCGTGAATAAAGCGCGAATAAGATATACCTGCGGTAAATTCAAATCTACGTGTTTTTCCAAAGAATCTATGCCATTGCAAAGGAATGGTCAAAAAATTCGGTTGATTCCAATACCTATAAACTATTCCATAGTTATATTGACTCCTGAGTGATTGGAGTTGCAAATAGTAAGTCCCCAAGCTAAAAGTATTGCGCTCATTCTTATGGTACCATTTGCGCGTGTACAACACAAGGATACATGATTGGTATAAAGCGAATCCTTTACATTGGGGGAATCTGGTCTAAAGCCTTTTTAGTAGGTGTTTTTTAATGCGAATAAGGGTCTTTAAAAGTGTTTTACATTTATACTTGAGAGATTGAATTTATCAAAATCTAACCCAGTTTCTTCATTTGGGGATAGCTCTATTAAATTACCATTTTCTTTATCTTCAAGGGCATATTTAAAAACTTCGTTCTTTCTGGTTTTTGATGTGTCATTTATTCGCAGTTTGCCTTGTTTTGGGTAAATATCAAGGCAATAAATCAAACTATCCTCTAATTTGATCACTAGCATCCGAAAGTTGATTTTTTAAAAGCCCTCAGAATCCCTTATTTTTGAGTTCGACAAAAAACTTTAAAATTATGGGACTCTTCAGGCGAAACAAAAATAACAAAAAACCAGTCATTCGACAAGTTTTAGATTT
>JAFIEY010000167.1 GCA_020832345.1 Cryomorphaceae bacterium
AAGGGCGTTTACCCCTTCATTAGACATTTTTTTTTCATAATACAACATATTTAAATTAGATGCTAAAAATACGAATTTTGTTGTATTTTGCGGTGTCAAAAGCTGACCGCCGCGAGGCGGGTTTCGCTTGAACAGCACCTACACGCAAGTGGGGGTTCAGTGCTTTTTTGAAAGTAACGTGCAAAATCAAAGTTCTGTACTTTTAATGAAGTTCAGTGCTAAAAATCCCCACCTGCGTGTAGCTGCGAAACGTTAGCGCCAATTAGAAGAAAAAATGCTACCTGATTCAACATATGTGAAATCTGAGAAGATTAATTCTGACAGCTTAAGAGAAATTGTAACTTCACAGCAGGAAGTGATTTCTAAATTAACTGAGACAATTAATCAAGTCACCTTGAACGACAAGTTGTTTGGACTTTTTTCTTATGACACTGTTTTTACGGTAGCAACTACCCTTTCTATTTTTATCCTAGGAATTCTAATTGACCGTTTTATTAAGAATTGCGAAATAAAAGAAGACCGCAAAGAACTTCGGTTATTTTTTAAAACTTTTCTTGATAGGATTATTGATTCAACTTGTGACAAACTTTCTAAATCCTACAAAGACTTTTATCAGTCAATTGACATAGATTCAGGAATACCAACTACTCCACCGAAAATTCTTACAGGAGATTTCGATAGACTAAATAGGATAGATGACAATAAATTGTTTCATGCTATAAAGGAGAAAGAACCTTTTTCAAAGCTTCTAAGCAACATTGACTTTGTAGAAAGATTAATACCTGAAATAGACCGATATCACGCTCATTGTCGGAAGGAAAGTGATATTCTAAGAACTCCTTTGCAAGAAATGATTAATGACTACATGGATTTACTTGCAGACTATGTAGAACATGTTAGGGTCACGAATCCTAATTATCCTCATTGTGCTGAATTCCGAGACCAAGTTAATGATGCAGTTATTCGATATCATAGAGATATATCGAGAACAAGACAACTAAAAAAGTTTTATCGTGAGATTCTAAGACCAATTCAAGAAAAAGTAATTGAAACTAATATTTTTCGAGTTGACCAAAAAGGTTTTCAAATTGCAGATTTAGGAAAAAGAATCTCCTATCAGTACAACTACTTGAAAAGACTTGTTATTGAGTTCAAGCTAGATTACCGTAAATTTTATAATTACACGAAAGACAGCAAAGAAAAACTAAACATAGAAAGAGAAAAAATAACATGGCGCTAACAGCACCTAAGAAAACATGGGGCGGACAGTGGTTTCCGCAAAGTTCGTTCTTCGTGGCTACCTTTGTTGCGGGCGGATAGCAAATCGCTTCGAAATGCCCCACGTTTCTTAGCTGCAAACCGTTGAACTAAACCTTCGGTGGCTTTCATTCGGCTTTTATGCTTAAATTCAGTTTTATTGCCTATATTTGAGCATCAACAAAAAAACAACCATTGACAAAAAACATGGAGTCAAAACAGGCATGTTTACACACAACCAAAAGCATTACGCAAAAGAAAAAGAATAGCCTGCGAGAATACTTTACCCATAGGCCGTCCGAAGGCTTAGTACAACTCCGATTTATCTCTAGTTTTCCTCGATCATTGAATTATATTCTGTAACCAAAAGGAGATTTATTCCCGGAAGGGTATATTTGCATGGAAAACTTAAGATAAATCGCTTTAAGTTGTGCGTCAGTGTAAAAACCCAACGCTCTGTCAAGCACATTTGGTTTTTTGCCAACGCTGAAATCCAAGGCTAAAAAAACCAAAAGAGCTTGCCCCTGCCCACCCACTACAAAACCGTGAACATTTACACTATCAAACAATGTGTTTTTACTATCTTTGACGTGCTAAAAATTATTTAGGCTTTGAATGAACCGAATTAAAGAAGTTCGGAAAGAAAAAGGTATCTCACAGACTTGGCTTGCAAAAAAGTTGGACAAGAGTTACAACACAATTAACGAGTACGCCCGTAACGTGAGTCAACCGAGCATTGAAGATTTATACCGAAACGAAGTTCATGAACACTTAAATAAAAAAATCGATTTGTGAGTAATTGAAAAATTTTGGACGTTAACGCCAAAGATTTATTGAAAGAAGAATAATGACTAAAGAGCATCAAATAGAAGAATCATTAATTAAGCAACTCACGGAGCTTAAATATGTCTATCGACCTGATATAGTGGATAGAAAATCACTTGAACAAAACTTTAGAATCAAGTTTGAAGCACTCAACCGTGTCCGCCTGTCTGATAATGAATTTTTAAGATTGAGAGAAGACATCATCAATCCTGATGTTTTTATGGCTTCTAAACTTTTGCGTGAAAGACAATACTTTCAGCGTGAAGATGGAACGCCTTTGCATTACACCTTGGTCAACAACAAAGATTGGTGCAAGAACGACTTTGAAGTCATCAATCAATTACGCATCAATACCGAAAACAGCCACCAACGCTACGACATTATTTTGCTGATTAACGGCTTGCCTGCGGTGCAAATCGAACTGAAAAAGGGAGACATTTCGCATAGAAAAGCAATGCAGCAAATTGTGGATTACAAAAACGAACCGGGAAACGGTTACGGAAATTCCCTGCTTTGCTTTATGCAGTTGTTTATTGTGAGCAATGGCTGTAGAACGCTTTACTTCGCCAACAACAAGAATCAACATTTTGCTTTCAATGCAGATGAACAATTTTTGCCTGTGTATGAATTGGCAGATATTGACAACAAGAAAATAAACGGACTCTACGATTTCACCGAAAAATTCCTGACCAAGTGCACACTTGGTGAAATGATAAGTAAGTATATGGTTTTGGTGGAGAGCGAACAGAAATTGCTCGTAATGCGACCTTACCAAGTCTATGCGGTGAAAGCGATTGTAGATTGTATTCACCAAAACAGAGGGAACGGTTATATATGGCATACCACAGGAAGCGGTAAAACCTTGACTTCTTTCAAAGCATCTACCTTACTAAAGGACAATCCCGATATTGAAAAATGTTTGTTTGTGGTGGACAGAAAAGACCTTGACCGACAAACCCGTGAGGAGTTCAACAAATTTCAGGAAGGCAGTGTGGAAGAAAACACCAATACCGAAACCTTGGTAAGGCGTTTACTTTCTACCGACTATGCCGATAAGGTAATTGTTACCACTAT
>JAFIEY010000172.1 GCA_020832345.1 Cryomorphaceae bacterium
CAGTCTTTTTTTTCGATTATTAAGTAATGAGTCCACTCTAAAAAGGATGATTTCAATCAAAATCGACGCGGAGGAGATTTTTGAACCGGAGCAAGTGAGGATTCAAAAGTCTATCGACAAGGAAGATTTTGGCAGAAAGGGACTTTTTAGAGCAGACTCAGTAATTGAATTATAGATTACCCTTTGATTGGTAGCTTATGTCTTAGTTTTGCAACCGAAAAAAGACAATGGTTTTTGCCCCTTAAATTTGGGCTGCATGGAAAATGATGTTTTCTTGCAAAGACCATTGTTGGTAATAAAGTAAAAACATGAAAATAGCCTACAACTGGTTAAAGTCATATTTCCCGACTAAGCTCGACATTAAAGAAGCGTCCGAAATTTTAACCGACATCGGTTTGGAAGTGGAAGGACAGGAGTCGTTTGCCTCTATTCCCGGCAAATTAGAAGGCGTGGTAGTCGGTCGTGTTTTGGAATGTTCCAAACACCCCAACGCCGATCGCCTTTCACTTACCAAAGTTGATCTCGGCGATGGTGAACCCGTTCAAATTGTTTGTGGTGCCCCTAATGTAGCTGCCGGTCAACACGTCTTGGTGGCCACTGTAGGAAGCACACTGTATCCCAATGGTGGAGCGCCCTTGGAAATAAAGAAAGGCAAAATTCGCGGTGAAGTTTCCATGGGAATGATTTGCGCCGAAGATGAATTGGGTTTAGGGAAAAGTCACGACGGGATTTTGGTTCTCAAGGAAGCACATCCCCCCGGTACTCCTGCCGCCGAAATATTCGAGGTTTTTACCGACGAGGTACTTGAAATCGGGTTAACTCCCAACCGCTCGGATGCCATGAGTCACTATGGCACAGCACGTGATTTGCAAGTAGCACTGCGGGCCAGAAAAAAAGATGCCACGCCGCTAAATTTGCCTTCGGTGGCCAATTTTGTCGCTAAAGACAACGCTAAGCCCGTAAAAATTACCATTGAGGATACAGCCCGTTGCATGCGGTATGCAGGGGTGAAAATTAGTGGAATTACCATGGGTGAATCCCCGACTTGGATCCGGGCCAGATTAAAATCCATCGGGTTGCGACCCATTAATTTGGCGGTGGATGTCACCAACTTTGTACTTCACGAAACCGGACATCCCCTTCACGCCTTTGATGCAGGGAAAATTCAAGGTCATCACATCATTGTTAAAACGGCCAAAGCAGGGGAGAAGTTTACCACCCTCGATGAGGTTGAGCGCGTTTTGTCCGATGAGGATTTGTGCATTTGCGACGAAAAAGGTCCCCTCGTTTTGGCTGGTGTATTTGGCGGTGCCCGCGCGGAGGTGGACGAACAAACTGTGGATATTTTTCTTGAAAGTGCTTTGTTTAATCCGGTGAGTATTCGCAAAAGTGCCCGCCGTCACGGATTGAATACAGATGCATCATTTCGTTACGAACGCGGCGTAGATCCCGAGATGACCATTTTCGCCCTCAAACGCGCGGCTTTGCTCATCCAAAAATATGGCGGTGGAACCATTAGCATGGAGATTGAAGATGTTTATCCCAAACCCATATCCCCCACGGATGTAAAAATCCGCATCGATAGGATTCAAAAACTTATTGGCAAGGAAATACCTGCGGCCACCATCAAAGAAATCCTCAGTTATTTAGAGATAAAAATAAAAAGCGACCTCGAAAACACCCTCGTGGTACAAGTTCCGGCCTACCGCACTGATGTCACACGAGAAGCCGATATCGTGGAAGAAATTCTCCGGATTTACGGTTTTAACAATATCCCCCTGCCCGGAAAAATGACCCTAACGCTTTCCGGAAAACAACCCAACCAACGGGCTAGGTACGAACAACAACTCAGTCATATTCTCGCCGGTAAAGGCTTTTTTGAATGTGTAAACAACTCCCTTACCAGCGAAAAGTATCAAAGTGGAAACGGTGTGGTGCCTATGCTCAATCCACTGTCCCGCGACCTCGCGGTAATGCGCACCTCCCTTATTCCCGGACTGGGTGAGAATGCCGCTTTTAATGTCAATAGAAAAAACAAAAACCTGCAATTGTTTGAATGGGGTAAATCCTATCGGAAAATTGACGGTGAGTATGTCGAAGTTGGCCTGCTCGGGATGTTACTTTCCGGAGAAACCCATTCAGAGAACTGGTTGATTCCGGGTCAGAAAAGTACTTTTTTTCACCTAAGTGGTACGGTTCATCAACTTTTGGCATCCTTGAATATTTCGGTTGACGATTATCGCGATTCAGAAAATCCGCTAATCGATGGGGGTGTGGCGTGGTATTCCGGAAACACCTTTTTGGGAGAAGGAGGCCCTATTCATCCCGATCTCGCGGTGAAGATTGACCTCGATCAGGAAGTATTTGTAGCGGAATTGCAGTGGGACACCATTTATCAAATGATGGTAAAACAGAAAACCCGCTTTGAAGAAATATCGCGCTTTCCCGCAGTTCGCCGCGACCTCGCCATGATTTTACCCGAAACCGTGCGTTATGCCGATTTGGAAAAATCTGCGCGTAATACCGAACGCAAATTGCTGCGTCAAGTTAACCTTTTTGATGTTTATCAGGGGAAGGGCATCGAATCCGGCAAAAAATCTTACGCACTTTCATTTGTCCTGCAGGATCAAAACAAAACCCTTACGGATAAACAAATCGATAAGAGTATGCAGCGTATTATTCAAGCGCTTGAAAAAGAATTCGAGGCGGTACTGCGTTCCTAAATCATTTCGATTTTTCCGGTATTTTCCCGGCAATAAACCACGGATTGTGCAAATCTATTTTATTGTACACAAGTGGTTTGCCTTCGGGATATTGACAAATGGGTTTTCCCAGCGCGCGCAACATGGCGTCACCCGCTGCGGTATCCCATTCCATGGTTGGGCCAAAGCGGGGATAAATATCTGCCGTACCTTCCGCAATCAAACAGATTTTCAGGCTACTCCCACGGGAAGTCAATTGTACCCCGGGATGCTTCGCAGATAATTCATCTATAAATTCCCGCATTCGTGGGGAGGTGTGCGATCGACTTCCGGCCACAACGATATGGTCTCGATTGTTTTGCCCCCGAAGGATAACGGGATTTAGTAAATCTCCCATGTTGCTGACGTCATCGTAGCGAACAGGTAATTCGCCCGGAGCAACCGAATATATCGTTTTGTGTACGGGCACGTAAATGACCCCAAGGGTTGGAACACCGCCTTCAATCAATGCGATATTCACCGTGAAGTCCCCGTTTTTTTTGACAAATTCCTTTGTGCCGTCCAGGGGGTCAACCAGCCAAAATCGCTTCCAGGATTTCCTTTCCTCGTAAGGTGTGTGAAAACCCTCCTCGCTGATAATGGGGATATTGGTGGGTGCTAAAATCTCTTCGATGGCCCGGTGTGCGCCCAAATCTGCTTCCGTGAGTGGGGTTTTATCGGATTTTGCAAAAACCTCAAAGTCCTGTTCGTAAATACGCAGTATAATTTTTCCCGCTTCAAACGCGGCCTTTTGTGCAATTTCCAATAGTTGATTCAAACCAGATTAATTTTTTGATTTAGCAAAACCTTATTTTGTGATGCTTTTTTTTGAACGATTGCTCTTCAATCTTTTTTTAATGATTCCGACTAAGATGCCCATTCGCAAAGAAAAATGCGTGATGAACATCAATGGCAATACATGATATTTTTTGGTCACTTGGGCAAAGCGTTTCACAATGTAAAGCCCGTGTTTTATTTCGTAGCGAATATAGTGTTGCTCTTTGTTTTTCTCCCGAAAATTAAATAAGGACCGACCATAACCGAATTGTTTTTTTACAACACTAAAAATGGTTTCATTCTCCCAGCGCGTTACCAAGATGTCCGGTGCATAAATGCGCCTAATCCCCGCATCGTCCATTCTCCGGTTAAAATCGGTGTCTTCACTGGATTTTAAATTTTCATCAAACAGACCGATTTCCTCAAAAACCTCGGCGCGAAAAGACGAGGCTGCTCCGGCGGGAAAGTTGACCCCGATAAATCCATGCGGTTCGGCATTGCCGTGGGTTAATGTCCATTCTTTTATCACAAATTGGTAATTGGCATTTATGGCTTTTGGCCCAATGCCTGGTCCTTTGGTCACAACATTCGAGGCCACCACCGGATGTTTCTCAAGCAGGTTTGCCGCCATCTGAAAATGATTGGGTTGAATGGTGTAGTTTTCGGCAAAAATCGAAATATAGGGCGCTGTGGCATTTTTTACCCCCGTATTTCGTGCTGCACTAACCCCGAGGTTTTTTGCGTTGCGAATGTATTTTAATGACCATGGATTTTGGAATTTCTCCACCATTGTTTGAATTTCTTCCGGTCCGCCGTCATTCACCACAATGACTTCGCGAATAAGGTTGCCTGAATGCTCGGATAAACTCCGCAAACAGTCTGCGATTTTCGTAGGTAACCTATGAACTAATATGACAACGCTAAACATCATCGGAAGAGATTTTGTAATCTTGATAATATGCTCTTGATGCCGCGGCCCGTCTTTTCCCCGATTTCATTTATACGTAAGTCGATGATGTTTTTTGTGGGAACATCGCTATCTAATAGGTGATCGTAGGATGATTGAAATGCACCCTTCGGATCGAGTTTTTTGTAGTTGTCGTATCGCCGTTTCCTGATTTTTGGGTCCAATGAACCCAAGTGAATGACCAAGACCTCCGACGAATCTTCTAAACCGTTGGGGTAGGGAATTAGTTCAAAATGTAACTTTTTTTCACATTGGATTTGCATTTTTGATTTTTTGCGAATCAGCTTTAACCTGTTTTGAACCCCGTTATTCGAATAGGGATAATCCGCCCGGTATTGGTCGGGGTGGTTCCAGGCATGAACGTATCTAACCCGGATTAAATCGGCTTTAGAAGTTTGTAATAGCCTGTGAAAGGGTTTGATGTAAAAAGCATCCAGTCTTTCATCCATGTCCAAAAACAAAAGCCAATGGACATTCAGAATTTCGCCAATTTTAAACAAAACATTCCTATTGGATAAATCGTCAAAATCACTGTTGGTCTTTCTGCGCAGGTGGACAATCATGTTTGTGGAATCAAAAACTTCGCTTGTGCCATCCGTGCTGCCGTCGTCGAGCAAAACAAAACCGTCCACAAATGGCGATATATTTTTCTGAAAATCTGCAACGTGACCCCGTTCGTTAAAAGCCTGTACACAGCATAAGCAGGTAAACTTTTCCGCCAAATTACCCAAATGCATAACCTCTAAACCCTCGGCAGTACAAAGATTTTCTATCGCTTTATTTTTGTCTTCCATAGTCAAAATTAGTCTGGGGTGCCATTGACAAATATAGCCCTTACCACAAAACCCCGAATGGCGAAACACATTTTTTATCGAAGATTTTTATCCACTTTGCTGATAAATCCCTACGCCGTTATTTTGCAGGAAAATTTTTTGAGAACAGCTGTTGTAATATTTTGCTTGACATTTGGACTGCCACTTTTTGGGCAATCTACAGCAACAGTGCACACGGAGACGAGTTTTGTCATCGGTGGAAAAGTTGGCTACTATCCCAGATATTTTCGCAATACGCTCATCATTCGCTCCGGTGTTTACGGCAATGTATCCATGCTAAAGGAAGTGAAAAACCAACTTTCTCTGGGAGGTGGCATGGGCTTTATCGCCGTGAATAGAGAAACCTTTGTGCCTGTTTTTGTACAAATGCGTGCGCGATTGTCCGATAATCCATCCGGGTTTTATTTTGATGTGAAATCGGGATATGGTCCGGGATTTAATGGCACCTATAATCGGCTGGACGATATGAAGTACCGCGGCGGTTGGTTTCTCTCCACCACATTTGGCTATAATCATCAGTTGGAAAACGACCTGACCTTTCAATTTGGGCTGCAATGGGTGCACCAAAACGCCTCGCTCCGAACCCAATTGATGGATCACGTTAATGTAGAACCCTTGCGGTTTCATTTTATGGGAATAATGATGGGTTTTATTTTTTAAAATATGTGGCGTATTCACCTTTTATTTTTTCTATTGATGCTCTCAAAAGCCGGAGGTCAGATTTATATCAATGAAATTTTGGCGGCCAACCAAGAGGGAATTACCGACTTGGATGGTGATCGCGAAGATTGGATTGAAATCTACAACGGCAGCAATATAGATATTTTCCTGGGCGGCTGGCATCTTTCCGATAGGGACAACAATTTGCGAATGTGGAAACTCCCGGATACCACAACCCTAAAAGCCGGCGCATATCTATTGATTTGGGCCAGTGGAAAAGACACCATTTATGGAGAAGAGATGCACACCAATTTCCGCATCAGTAGGGAAGGGGAGCCCATTTTACTCACCAATGCCGACGGCAATTTAATCGATCGATACCCACCGGTTTCCCTGCTGCCCGACCAAAGTTATGGAAGGGTGCCCGACGGTGGAAACGGCATGCACGTTTTTTATACCCCAACCCCCGGTGTATCCAATCAAATCAACGGATTCCCGCCCGTGCAGGTGGACTTAAATTTCTCGCACGAACAAGGGTTTTATCCCAACCCCTTTCAGTTGCAGATCTTGGGTGGAGACGCAGATGTGGAAATTTATTATACCACAGACGGCACTGTACCCGATACCAACGCAAATATTTACCATAACGGAATTCAAATCCACAACAGAAAAGAAGATCCCAATACCATATCAGAAATCCGTAGTGGTGTGGAACATTTTTGGGAGCCACCCAAGGGCGCAGTGCCCAAGATTTTCGCCTTGCGCGTCCGTCCCTTCCGAAACGGAATGCCCTGCGGCCCGGAAATTACCGGATCATTTTGGACAGGTCATCACGATCCGCAGTTTGTCGGAGCACCCATCGTTTCCCTCATCATCGATCCGATTTACCTTTTCGACCATCACGAAGGCATATATGTTCCCGGCATCGATTTCGACACTTCGAAATTTGAAAATTCCTATCGCCGCGGACCGGAAACGGAACGACCAGCGGTTTTTTCGTATTTTGATTCCACCGGGGCAGCTGCTGTTCACCAGAATATCGGGGTTCGAATCAACGGCGGAATTACCCGAAGATCGGGGCAAAAGTCGCTACGACTGTACGCCAGAAATCAGTACGGGAAAAATCACTTCGACTATCCGTTCTTTTCCGAACGGAACCACCAATTCTACCGCAGATTGCTTTTGAATACCCCCATGGGCGACTGGACCAAAACCGTTTTCAAAGACGAGCTGACCACCGAACTCACCAAGCCGTTGGGGTTTGAGTATTTAGCCTTTCGTCCGGTTTTGGTTTTTATTAACGGAGAATACTGGGCATTGCATTTTCTCAAAGAAAGGAGAGACCGACATTACCTTTCCGCCTTGTCGGGCGTGGATGAGGCGCAAATTCAAAGACTGTCGAACAACATGGTCGTAAACGACGGCAACCGGCATCATTTTGCCAAAATGTTGTCCGTCCTCGACAATACGCCTAAAGACGATACCCTATTGCTGGCGCGAATTGCTACCTATATCGATTTAGAGAATTACATCGACTACCAGATTGCCCAAATCTATTTGGCCAATTACGACTGGCCACATCACAACATAGAGTACTGGCGACCAGATACAGCGGGAGGACGATGGCGTTGGATGTTTTTCGATTTAGACGCTGCTATGCGTACTTACCTCGACGACAACTTCAGTCACTACACCCGACCATTTGATCCGCTTAATGAGGATCCCGACCGACATTGGGCATCACATATATTGCGGTCGTTATTGGAAATCCCCGAATTTGAGCGAAAGTTTAAAGATCGATTTTATCAGCTCATGCGAACCACCTTCAGTGCGGGAAACGTTTTGGCAGAAATAGATGCCATGACCGATCGAATAGCCCCATTCATGACCGCATATACCCACCGCTGGCAAATACCTCGGTCGGTGTATGAGTGGCACGAAAACCTCACCATTTTGAGAAACTTTGCCGTCAAGCGTCCGTCGGAAATGATGCGTATTTTGCAGCAAAGCCTCGGAAGTCCATTTCGCCTGTATCCCAATCCGGGTCGCGAGCTACATTTGTCATTTGAAAATGTCCCCCAATTGCCCGTTGAAATCGCGTGTATCGACATGCTGGGCAGACAGTTTCCCCTCACATATACACAGGAAGACAACAGATTAACGCCCAATACCCGGAGCTTAAAGCCCGGGCAATATATAGTGCGGGTAACCTATCAGGGGCAGATTTTTCGGCACATTTGGGTGAAAGTATAACCGAGTCCATTCCAAAAAGGATGATTTTGGCAGAAAGGGATTTGGAGCAGACGCATGACTTATTCACTCAGCCAATAGACCAGCTCCTCCAAATCTTTACTGATTGTTCGGTGGTGTTTTGTGGCTTTGGCAAAAGGAACTTCCACAACCTTTCCCGACTGGCGTCCCACCATAATATTCGTTTTATTTTCCCGAAGGGCGCGGACAGCATACGAACCCAATTCGCTCGCCAGAACCCTATCGTAAGCCGAGGGTGAACCGCCGCGTTGGATATGGCCCAAAATCGACACCCGGGTGTCAAAATGCGGAAAACGCGATTTGACCAAATTGGCCAGCGTTTGCGCCCCACCACTGTCGTCACCTTCCGCCACAATGATAATGGCGCTCGACTTTTCCCTATTCCAACCCCTTTCCAACTGTTGGAGCAGCGCATCCGTATAAGTATGCGTTTCGGGGATAAGCACCGCTTCGGCGCCACAGGCAATGCCCGACCGCAAAGCGATAAACCCCGCATCCCGACCCATCACTTCCACAAAAAACAAACGATTGTGCGAATTGGCCGTATCGCGGATTTTATCCACCGCTTCCACCACCGTATTGATGGCCGTATCGTAGCCAATAGTCGATTCCGTACCGTACAAATCATTGTCGATGGTGCCCGGCGCCCCGACTACCGGAATGCCAAATTCCTGGTGAAGCACCTCGGCGCCCTTAAAAGAACCGTCGCCACCGATGACCACCAAACCCTCAATGCCATTGTCGGAAAGGTTCTTATACGCCTTTTGCCGACCCTCCGGCGTCATAAAATCAGCACTTCGGGCGGTTTTAAGAATAGTTCCACCGCGTTGAATAATATTGCTAACATCATTCGGCCCAAGCGGCAAAATATCATTTTCAATGGCGCCTTGATATCCGCGATAAATGCCCATCACCTCCATCTTAAAATGGTTGGCCGTCCGCACCACCGCACGCACCGCCGCGTTCATCCCCGGAGCATCACCACCGGAAGTCAATACCGCTATTTTATTCATACAAAACGTTTTTAGACTAAAGGACAAAAGTAGTGTTGGATTATCATTAGAGCAGGTTAAAATCAAAAGTGCCAAATAAGAAGGATGGCAATAAAAAACATTAGGGCGCCTGCCACCCCGGAACGATTTTGAAAGGCGAAACGAATCCCGATGGGGTGTCACCGGGCTGTCCGCTATAGCCACCTTACCGTGGCCCACATCGGCGGTGCGTGCGGGGTCTGCTCCTGCCGTCGCAGCCTCCGCCGCCCACGCCGCTGTAAGGCCCCGGTATCGGTGGGCTGCCGCTTCCATCCCTGGCGCGGGGATGCCTCGCCCTAGGGTGTACAAGCTTAACAACTTATTTTTTTGCTGCAAATTCCACGAAAATCTTTGAGCGCAGATTTGCTGCTTTTTTGGTTGTTATGTATTGTATTTAAACCACTTTATGGTTTCCTTATTTTAACACGGAGGTTTCAGAGCGAACTTCGTCTTGTGTGATGGTTGGATTAACGATTTTGTTTTTAACTTTACGGCTTTGGTAACCTGCCACAAGTTATTGCCTCGAACCGCATTGAAAATAAATGACAGAAAACCTTAAAATCGCAATTGAAAATATTTACGAAATTTTCGCAAAGTATCAGGGACTTTCTAAATTGGAAGGCAGTCCACTGTACCGCGATATAGATGACTGGAATAAAGCCTTGCGAAGTAAGAAGTTGCGGGAACTGTCTGAGGATGATTTGTCAAGGTTCGTAGGAAAAGTCATTTTGACTTGGGGAGACGAAAATGATTTCAGATATTACTTGCCGAGAATATTGGAATTGACGGCACAACTCAAAACTCCGTATGATATTCGGACACTGTACAGCAGACTGGAAATTGCAAATTGGAAAGACTGGGATATTCAAGAACAAAAGGCCATAAATGACTTTACAATAGAACTTTGGAATAGTTTGCTAACTGACAATAGCGATTTAGCAGAAAGAGAATTCAAAGACTATTTTCACGCAATCGCTAATTTTTATCCCGACTTCAATGAAGTGTTAAAGGCTTGGGAATCAATTGACAAATTTGTGTCCGTGAAACATTTGACAAATTATGTGTTTGAAGAGCACCACACCTTGTTTGCTAAAAAATTCCTTGACGGCATGGAGAAAAACAGAAAAAACATTGATCAGTTTAAGAATTGGTTGACTTCCGAAAAAATAATTTTGAAGGTTGAACAAGCATTTTTTGAAAATGAAACAGACGAATTGGCTGAAAAACTTTCATGGGTGGAACAAATATTGATAAATGAGAAAAACACAAGATGACAAAATCTTTCCTTCGCAAACAGAATTACCACTAAGAATTATCGAAAAAACGATCAAAATGGGATATATCTGATCACTGAAAATCTATCAAGAAGCCGGACATGAAAACTATTTGACAAATTATAAAGACGAATGGACACTGGATATAATGGATTTCTTAGCGACGATATCCAAATGAGTGGGAGGCTTCATCCCAGCTCAAAATTTTGTGGTCGAGAACAATAAAAATGGGATATATCCTATTGCTGCTAAATCATTTTAAACACATGAACATTACATTAACTTCCCTGATTTTGGTTTTTGCTAATATTACATTTGCTCAAACGGTAAATTATAAAACCATTACGGTTGATCCTTATTTGTCTTTTCAAAACTACGAACATTTTAAGAGATTAACATTGCGTTCACCGGATTCTGATGCAACGTATATTGAGGGCTTTGAATTCCTTTGGGGTTACACATATAAGCTGAGCGTAAAAGAAGTCAAATTAGGATCTAATTTATCTGATGGAACTCGTTATGAATATGCTTTGGAAAAAATCATCGCCAAAACGAAGGCGTCGGATTCTGCTCAATTCAAACTATTTCTGGATCCAAACAGATATTACCACAAAATTGAACCCACAGAGCAAGAAATGAATAATACCCTCCGCCAAATAAATGACAGCACCTTTTCGTATTTTGACCAAGTTGAAATTGAAGTCCCATCACACATATTGGAGGAATTCAAATCAATGATGGGAAGAAAAATTGGGAAAATGGGGCTATTTGTGTATGTTAATGAAAAACGTATCCGACTGGTTAAATTGCAATAAGCGTGTGGTAGGTTTCTTTTGGGTAGTCACATTTAATAGCGTAATAAAGGACAATATTTTCAAAACACGTTATTCAAAAAAATAGCTTTAGTTTTGTGTTTTGAAAAAATAAATTGTGTTAATAAAATTCACTGCAACATGGATTACAATAAGTATTTTAATGAATTAAAAAAGAATTTATTGAAATTTTCTAAAGTTGTTTTCTATGGGCCTTTGACAGAATTGGAAATTATTGAGATAGAAAAGGAAATAGGTCAGCCTATCA
>JAFIEY010000176.1 GCA_020832345.1 Cryomorphaceae bacterium
CTAGTAGAGCGTTCTAAAAATAAGTTGACTTTTAAGATTCTTCCATTTTATATTTCCACTTGAACACTACGGGTTCTTTGTTTGATTGTTCTATTCCCGAGTAGATCCTTTCCTTTAGTTCCTCAATGCTGTCCACTCTTATGCCACGTAAAAATCCGCGAGCAATCTTACTAAAGAACACTTCAATTAGATTTAGCCAAGAGCCATGCTTTGGAGTGAATACAAACCTAAACTTCCCTGGCATCGTTTCTAAAAACTCCATAGTCTCTTTTGATTTATGTGATGAGTGGTTGTCTAACACGATCCTTATAGTCCAGTCCTCGGGGTATGTTGAGGAAAGCTTCTTGAGAAATTCAATGAATTCCTTGCTGCGATGCCTTTTCTCAACCAAGGGAATGACTCTTCCGCTGTGTAAATCGATACCAGCTAGCAAACTTAGAGTCCCCAAGCGTCTATATTCGTAGTCTCTTCCTACGGAAGGGTATTTTCCAGGAATCGGAAGTAATTGTGCCGATATATTTTTTATTGCCTGTATACCGGGCTTTTCATCATAAGAGATGGTGGTCTCTTTGCGCTCAGGGTGGTTTTCATTTCTCGCTTCTTCTTCGTTCATTAACTGGATTTCTTTATAGACGGCAAGTACATCTGCCATTTTCCTATCGAATTCCTCGTCCCTTTTTTCCAGATAATACCTAATCTTGTATGGCTTGATCCCTGCCTTGTTGAGTATTCCGTGAACCAAACTTTTTCCAGCATTCTGCAATGTAGGAAAACCTTTTTCTTTACAATGAGATTTAACGTGGTCGGCTAGCAATTTCATAGTCCAGAGTTCATGAGCGTAACCATAGTCTTTAGGGGATTGACAAGCCAAAGAGATTACCCATGCTCTGGCTTCATCGGAGATTCCTTTTCCAACACCTCTGCCTGAAAGATCTTCGAGCGCAGCTATAGGACCGAAGGCTAAAGCCTTATCAATGGTCTTGTAAACAGCCTCTTTGGATATCCCAACTTCTCCCCCTATCTGCCCGACAGGTTTATTTTCAATGTATTTTATAAAAATCTTTGCCCTTCTAACTCTTCTAGCAGACTCTGTCTGACTTCTTGATATTTTCATCAGTAGCTCATAATCTTCCTTCGAGCATTGGATGGGACCGCGTTTTTTGTATTTCATGGTTTTTTTTGCAAAGATACAAAACTAAACCAATAAGTCAACTTATTTTATGAACGATGTACTAGTTATTGTTCTTGAAGGCAAGTTAAATCCAGCGATATTGGTTCTTGTCACTTGATCAATTTCGTTAAAATCACCGCCAACATAAAGTTTGTCATTTAAGACATGTAGCGCATGAACAATGTTATTAGGCTCAGGGAACCATGGTAAAATCGAGTCTAATTCCGGATCGTAGGCCAATAGATTAATATGCGCATTGCCGCGAGCTTCAGTGAAGTTGCCGCCAATGTAAATGATTCCGTCATGAAAAGTAATGGCATGAACGGGGCCGTCTATTTCTAGGTCTATATCTAATACTTCTTTTTTCTCCTGATCAATAATAGCAAAATGAGCAACATGCTCATACCGAGAAACAAAATTGAAAATCCCCGAAAACCCCATTAACCCTTTAAAGACATCAAAGCCAAAAACCCCTGAGGTTTGTTGGAAAGTTAAAAAGGTGTGTGTGTCAGTTTTCAGGTTGATCATGCCTAATCGACCCACATTTTGGCCATTTGCCTCATTAAAGTTCCCAAAAAAATAAAGGACTCCATCATCAACAATAATTTGGTTTACAGGTGCATTAAGGGTAAATGGCATGGGAGCTACACTATCTGAGTCGAGATCGTATTTTACAAAATTTGATATCGGGATATTATTTATAGTATCAAATCCGCCACCCAAATAAACTTTATTATCATGGATGGCAACAGCACTTAAAGAGAAAACACTTTGTTGTGGTGGGAATGTCAGGCTAGCTGTTTCCGGAATGGTGTCGTTCTTCAGAAAGCTCGCGAAATACTGCCGGGGCAATCCGCCAAATTCGGTAAATTCACCAACAGCCACAAAACGATTCGAGGTTGCTTCATACGAAACATCTCTAATGGTTGAGTTTGAGGTAATCGACCATGCATTTACATTGCCTGTCGCAAGGTCGATTGAAGCGAAATTATCCCTTGGCACACCATTGATAGAAGAAAAGTTACCCACGACAATTATATCGTTATCAACCTGAATTACTTCACTTACTAATCCATTTACGGATGAAATAATATTGGAAATGGTGTCATTATCCAAATCAATCACAGCAAATCCCGTTCGATTTTGTCCATAAACTTGCTGAAAATTCCCCCAAATAAATAATTGATTTTCAATTTTTTTCATGCGTTGAATAGATGACCCGAAAATATCTGGAGACCAATTTGAAACTTTTCCGGTATGGTCTAAATGGAAAATTAATTGAGGCCCTAAACTCCCGTAAGAACTGGCAAAACCGCCCATAAACCATCCTCCATTTTGGTCTGAAGCAATGGCATTATATGGCCCTAAAGAAGAAAAATCACTGGGGTAATCATAATTGGGCGTTAAGTCAATTTTATCCATGGTGAATAAAAGTGAGGACATTTTCCCTGTATTGTTTGCCCAATTAAAATTCCCTCCAAGGTAAATACGGTTAGCATCATCATCTGCACAAATGGCTTTTACTTCATCAAGGGTAAATGGCCAATTTCGCTCAACCATTAATTCTTGTGAAAAAATGAAAGGGGAACAAAAGAATAGAAACAGAATTGCCGGAATGGAAAGTGTAAAAGTTCTCATACTGCCAAAATATTTTTTTAAAATATAGTTTTACATGGGTTAAATTTTTCAATTAAACCCTCGCAATCATTTTTTATTATTCGATGTTTGCATATTGCAAGATATAAAAAAATTCCGTAATTCTACCCTTCCAAAATTTTTAACAAATATTCACCGTAACCGCTTTTGATCAAGGGCTGTGCGATTTCTTCCAATTTGGCTGCATCGATAAAACCATTTCGGAAGGCGATTTCTTCAATACAACCGATTTTTAATCCCTGGCGCTCTTCAATTACCTGAACAAATTGGCCGGCCTGCATCAGCGATGGAAAGGTGCCGGTGTCGAGCCAGGCTGTTCCCCTATCCAGTATCCCGACTTTTAATTTTCCCATGGCGAGATAATGCTTGTTTACATCGGTAATTTCGTATTCTCCTCTGGCGGATGGTTTTAAATCTTTGGCAATTTGCACTACGTCATTGTCGTAAAAATAAAGACCTGGTACGGCAAACTTTGATTTGGGGTTTGCGGGCTTTTCCTCAATGGAAATGGCGACTTGGTTTTTGTCAAATTCCACTACGCCATATCGCTCGGGATCGCTAACTTGATAGGCAAAAACTACGCCGCCACTGGGATTTTTTGCGTCGCGAAGGACTTGCTCCATGGCGGAGCCGTAGAAAATATTGTCGCCCAAAATAAGGGCAGACGGATCATTTCCTATAAAAGGAGCCCCCAAAACAAATGCCTGCGCTAGTCCGTTGGGCTCGTGCTGAACCACATAGGAAAACGAACAGCCGATGCGACTTCCATCCCCGAGGAGCTTTTCAAACATCGGCGCGTCATGAGGTGTTGTGATGATTAGAATTTCCCGAATCCCAGCCTGAAGCAAAGTTGCCAATGGATAATAAATCATGGGCTTGTCGTACACCGGCATTAGTTGTTTGCTCACGGCAAGGGTCAGTGGGTGTAATCGGGTTCCGGAACCACCGGCGAGTATAATTCCTTTCATAATGAAAATTTTAATAATGTTAGCGAAAGTTTAGTCTTCCTGTTCCTCTTCTCGTGCTAATATCCGAACCGGCGGCGATTTGAAATCTTCGTTGGTTAGGAATTTTTCTAAACTCAAAATCAACGAGGGAAGTAAGAGCAAATTGGCGCCAATGGCTACGATGAGGGTAAAACTCACCAGCATGCCCAAAGCTACCGTACCGCCGAAACTCGAAGCGATAAAGATAGAAAATCCGAAGAATAAAACAATGGAGGTGTAAAACATACTGATTCCGGTTTCGCGCAAACTGGCCCTTACGGATTCTACAATGTTCCAATTCCGCAGGCTCAACTCCTGTCGATATTTTGCCAGAAAGTGAATGGTGTCGTCAACTGAAATACCAAAGGCAATGCTGAATATGAGGATGGTAGAAGGTTTTAGCGGAATACCCACAAACCCCATTACGCCTGCGGTGAGCAATAGGGGCAGAATATTGGGCAATAGGGCCACGATGATCATTTTCCAGGATCGGAATAAAAAGGCCATGACGAATAGAATGACACCTATGGCTAAGCTCAAACTAATGAGGAGGTTGCGGATAAGGTAATCGGTTCCTTTTACGAATATCACCGAAGCTCCGGTTATCGTAATGTCGTAGGATTCCGGATCGAAAACAGAATGAACTTCACTGATGATGGTATCCAGTAAAATTCGCATTTCCGGGGTGGGCAAATCCTGAATTTGCAGAGAAATACGGGCCACCTGCTGATTGGTGTCTGTAAGTGTGTTGAGTAGTTTGGCGTTTTCCGGATTGTCACGTGGAATATACCGATAAATGAAGTTTCGTTCCTGTCCGGTGGGAATTTCATAAAAATCTGCATTTCCTCCGTAGTAGCCCTGTTTGGCCAATCGCGCCAATCGCGCTACCGACAACGGGGTGCTCAATTCCGGATACTGCTCTAACTTTTGTTCGAGTTCATCAATTTTCTTTAAAGTTTTAACCTGAGATACCGATCGCTTTTTCTTGGTGTCAATTAAAATTTCCAGGGGCATAACGCCCTTAAATTTAGATTCGATGTATTTAACATTTTTAAAAACCGGATCTCGTCGGGAAAAGTCGTCGGTTAAACTCCCCGAAGTATAGAGCAGGTTCATGCCAATTAGAGAAAGTGCCAAGGCAATTCCGCTTACAACATAAATGGTTTTTCTGCGGGTTTGGGTCCAAAGGTCTAAGTTGAAAACCATTTTGCGAAGCCATCGACGGTCAAAATGCTGATAGTGTTTACGCTTCGGCTCCGGGAAAAAGCTGTACGCCACCGGAATGATGACCAGAGAAAGCACATAAACCACAAAAATGTTGATGGCTGAAACCAGTCCAAACTCGACAAGTATGATGCTATCGGTGAGGATAAACGCCGCAAACCCCAGCGAGGTCGTCGCGTTGGTCATAAAAGTTGCGTTGCCGATTTTGGTGATTGTACGTTGCAGTGCGAGCACGCGATTTTTATGTTGCCGAAATTCCGAGTGGTATTTGTTGATGAGAAAAATGCAATTGGCAATCCCAATGACGATTACGATTGGCGGGATAAGTGAGCTCAACAAAGTGATTTCGTAGTCGAAAAAAGCGATAAGACCAAAGGACCAAATCACCCCGATGCAAACAATGGCGATTGAAATCATGGTAGCCCTCCAGCTGCGCAAAAACAAAAACATGATAAGGGCGGTAACGGATAGGGCCAAAAATATGAAAAGGTAAACCTCTCTTTTTATTTTTAGGGTATTGGCCATACGGATATAGGGTAGTCCGCTGGTATATAGTGGTGTGTTATGGGTTTCCTGATAAAGTTTCACCTTTTCTTTGATCTCCTCAATCAGTGGGATGATGCCCGGTGAGTAAATAATTTCCGGAGAAAGCCTCAGCAGTAAAAGGGTATTCTCCAGCGCATCATCGGTGAAAATGCCGTGGTAAAACGGACTGTTGAGATAAGCCGCTCTGAAGGAATCTGCCGTTTGATTTTCATCCCATAGGGGCAGTGTAAAAAAGACCTTTTCTTCGTCATTGCGGTGGAGGGTGACCAGCCTACTCAGGTCGGTTGCGGAAGAAACGCCTTCGAGTTGTCCCAGTTCAGTAGCCAAATTTCGCCAGTGATGTAAAAAGTCGTGATCGAAAATACCCGCTGGAGGTGCGGCAACAATGGCGACAGTATTTCCGGCTTCGCCAAATGTTTTTCGGAATTGTTCGTATTCGATGTAGGCGGTATCCGTAACCGGAAGCAGACGTCCAAACTGGTGAGAAATACGGGTTTGTGAGGCTTCATAAGCCATATAACCGGACGACAAAAGCACCAGTGCAAGTGTCCAAAAAGGATATCTAATGATAATTCGAGCAATGGTCTTCCACATGAAATAGGCGCAGCTAAATGAAAATTGGCGGAAGTCCAAATTTTTGGGAAGACCGCAAATACCAAAGTGCAAAAGTAAGTTTACAATAAGGTATTGACAAGTTTTTAGAGAATTTGTGAAATCATTGTTTTTCTACCGAGTCGAAATACGGTTTTGGCGGGTATTAAAATTATTTCTTGTGAGAAAAGTTTCCGTGGATTAGTTTTGGAATTCGGAAAAGAATGGTAAATTCGCTCCGTCTTTACTTCGGAAATTAATTTCGGGGAAATGCCCCATCATAAAATTTTAGCCCATGAAAAAGTTCTTTATTGCAGCGCTCGGTTTTATTCTTTTTCAATCTTGTTCTCCAACTGAGCAAGTCGAGTTTCATTCGGGCACGATTACGCTTACGGCGATGGGACCACTGTTTGAAGGTTCCAATACGGCAACTTTCGAATGGGACATAGATATGCTAAAAATGGTCAGTGGGCTCGAAGATGTCAACGATATTAAAAAAGCCCGTTTGACCGAGATCACCATTAGCATTGAAGATGCAGCACTGGTCGAAAATCTCACCATTCAGCTCGCCTCCAAAAATTACGGAATGCAAAAAGTAGGCTTTATGGATGCGGTGCAAAATGTACAGGTTGCGGACAAGCAAGAAAACTTGGCATCTTTTTTTCAAGACGAGTACCCAACGGTTGTCGCCGATTTCAATATCCTCGAAGATTATTACGATGATTTTGTTATTGAGGCGGAACTGATGTTTGAATTAACCCTAACTGCAAAAAAATAATTGCTATGAAACTGATTAAATCACTTTGTTTTTCACTGTTTGCCGTTTTGGCAACCACAGTTGAACTCCCCGCGCAAGACGCACAGGACGGAGATGCCCTTATCGGAGTTTGGCAACCCAGTCACGGGAAGGCTCGAATTAAAATCGATAAAATTTCCGGCAAGTATTACGGTAAAATTGTGTGGTTGCGCGAACCCATCGACCCGGATACCGATGCGCCTAAATTGGACAAAAACAATCCCGATCCATCCATGCAAAATGTACCATTGCGCGGATACAGAATGCTCAAGGATTTTGAATACGTTGGGGATGGCGTGTGGGAAAACGGAACCATTTATGACCCGGAAAACGGCAAAACCTACAATTGTGTCATTAAGTTGAAAGACGACAACACGCTGGATATTCGCGGGTATATCGGGGTTAAAACCTTTGGAAGAACCGATGAGTGGAAGCGTTTGCAAATGAAAAAATAACACCCAATAATCGCCGCATGATTGAAAACAGTCATGCGGCTTTTTTTAATTGAGTCCACTCTAAAAAGGATGATTTCAATCAGAATCGAGGGGATTTTTGAGCCGGAGCTAACCAGCTGCTAGTGAGGATTCAAAAGTCTATCGGCAAGGAAGATTTTGGCAGAAAGGGACTTTTTAGAGCAGACTCTTAATTTCAATGATAAATGAAGAATATTTACCTATGCCTTTTGGTTGTGGTACCACTTACAGCATTTCCCCAAGTGGACACGACAGATGTAGATGATGAGGATTGGGACATGTACGGCGATTTTGAAGTAGCCGATGAAGGCCCAACGAAATTATGGGCAGATGCCAAGATTGTGGGCCTTAGTCCGCAGCGATTTTTTAGCTTGGGGTGGGATGCCCACATGGGTTATCCCATGATGCTGGATCGCGATGCCAACGGCGAAAATCCACTTTTAGAACCCAACACCCAATACACAGGTGGTTTGCGTTTCACTTCAAATATTCCCATCATTTCCCGTACGAGTTTTATTTGGCAATCGGGCATCAATTACTCCGATTTTCGTTATAGTATGAGCGACCGACCCGAAAGTCCCGACCTGCCCGAACAAATCCGTGCAGCGCAAGTGGCCAAATCGCTCGATAACCGTGGCGTTCGCGTGGCCAATTGGGTCAACACATTTTACAAACCAATCAACGGAGGCAAGTCTTTTATTTTGGTGCAAACCCAGGTCGATATGGCCGGCGACTTTGGATTTAATTTACAATCCCTAAAATACCTGCGCTATAGTGGGGCGATTTTATGGGGAAAACGCCCCTCAGACTACGAACAATGGGCGGTAGGATTTTCGAGAACCTATAGGGTAGGTGCGATGAATTATATTCCCGTTGTCATGTACAACTGGACCTCCCGAAGCAAAACCTGGGGCTTTGAAGCACTTGCACCGGCGCGTATTCACGGAAGGTATAACTTCAGTCCGCGAAGCTTGCTGCTCTTTGGTTACGAACTCGACGGCGCCAGTCATCGACTAAACACCGTTTCGGAAGTTTATGGCACTGATCCCAACAACAGTATTGAACTGCGTAGGGGAGAGATCAAGTTCCGCATCGACTATCAATTTCAGGTTACCGGATTTTTCTGGGCGAGCATCCAGGCCGGATACCGGGTTAATTATTCATTTCACATCGATGAACTCGCCGCGGGTGAAGACGATTTCACCCGGGCATTTGGGTTAAATTCTGCCGCACCCGATTTCTGGATGAACAACGCCATCGGAAACACGCCGTATTTTCATTTTTCGTTAAATTTTGTTAGTCCGTAGGTTTTTAATCCGAGCGATTTTCGGTTTTCGAGGAGATTGCGAGAGACCGAAGCCATTGGGTCGTCGTTTTTATAGCAATCACAACACACACGATCAACCCCGTAGGGGTGTCGATGATTTTATCAGCACTGTCTTCTAATCATGTTCATCCCTCCGGTGGTTGTTGACGCTGAAAACATGAGTCCACTCTAAAAAGGATGATTTCAATCAAAATCTAGGGAGTTTTTGAGCCGGAGCTAACCAGCTGTTAGTAAGGATTCAAAAGTCTATCGACAAGGAAGATTTTGGCAGAAAGTTACTTTTTAGAGCAGACTCAAACATCAATCTTTAACGCAACGGCAAGACAATCCCACCCCTTTATCATAACTGTAACTATAAATAAAGCCATTGTCATGATCTAGATAAAACCGAATTGCGTTCACACCAACATTCTCTGTTGAACTCCACCAATATCCATAATTACCAATTCCGTCGAAGTAACCATCATCGTAGCGATACCCTCCCGGAAGACCAGAAAAGCCGCTGCTGTTGGTAGCATCGGCATTGGGGGCATTCCAGCCGGTCGTGTGCTTCATTTTACCGCCGGCATTTTCACCGAGAAAATCAATCAATTCTAACCATTCGTCTTCGGTAGGCAAATGCCAACCACTCGGACAAACCGTATTTGCCGTTTCCCAATTGTACAAACGCCCATATATTTCACAATTACTTGAATCCTTGGCGTAACACCAACTATTTGAAGTGGCGTAATTAAGATTCTCGGCAAACCAACATTGATTGCCAATTTGCACGATGGAATATGTCTGCCCATCTCGCATGTCCTTGAAGATGGTGTCTATGCCACAAATTTCCGCACCACTTACTATTATTGGGTCTTCCCCCGATTGATCATCGTCGATACAGCTTGATAAAACTAGTGTTATACCAAACATCAAAAACACAAAACTTCTCATGATTTAATTGTTAATGGATAATGGTTAATGGTTAATGGTTAATGGTTAATGGTTAATGGTTAATGGTTGATGGTTAATGGTTAATGGACAATGGTTAATGGACAATGGTTGATGGTTA
>JAFIEY010000178.1 GCA_020832345.1 Cryomorphaceae bacterium
AAATCCTCTTTGGATAATTGGGGGAATTGAGGAAAACACGCAAGTTGAAGTTTTTAATCGATGGGGGCAAAGGGTTTTTAAGTCTGATGATTACCTCAACAATTGGTGGGACGGCACCTTCAACGGACAAATTTTACCAGCTGGCGTTTATACTTACAGAATAGTTGCTCATTATGAAATGCGCGATCCGGTGCAGAAAATTGGAACGGTAATTATTGTTCGGTAAATTCTTTAAATAATGAGTCCACTCTAAAAAAGACGATTTCAATCAAAATCGAGGGGATTTTTGAACCGGAGCAAGTGAGGATTCAAAAGTCTATCGACAAAGAAGATTTTGGCAGAAAGGGACTTTTTAGAGCAGACTCAATAATAGTAGCTAAAACCAATTGCTTATCTGATAGGCAAAAGAATATCGACTTCTAAGTTTCCTAAATACTAATATGATCTACAAATTAAATCCCCTTCACAACCAAATTCCCAAATCACGGTAACACGCTAATTTTAAGATTTTTTACATTTCTAAAACATAATAAACAACTTTTATTTGTACTTTTGAAGCAGTGTAAAATGAAAGCTATCTACATCATTATTCAACGTTTACCATGAGAAAGATTTTCGGTATTGCCTTTATCCTCAGTATTTTGACTTTTACTTCTGCGGCCCAGTTTATCTATGTGGGTGGCGGTGTAAATGGTTATTTCATCAATAATCCGGACGGCGGAAGTGAGTTTGATGCGAGTTCGTTTATGCGAAGAGGCTTCCAGTTTGGCGCAGATGTTATGTTGGGTGGAAGGCTTTATTTCCGCCCCGGTTTACATTTTGTAGGCACGGAAACCAATTTGGAATACACGGCCAATGACGGCGGTCAGGTAAGTGGAACGGCTAATTTTTCACATTTTCGTATTCCGCTTTTGGGCGGTTTTAAAATTTTAGACAACAGTACGCTCGGTGCCTTTGTGCAGACCGGTCCTTCGGGAATGGCGGTACTAACGGTTAGTGAATCGGAGGTCATCGAAAAGATAATGGACAATGATTACCGAACGCTTCAGTGGGGGTGGGCCTTTGGTGTTGGGGTTCGCATTCGTTTTGTTGAGGCTTCCTTGAGTTATGATACCGGAATTTCGCGGACATTTAAAACCGAAGAGGCCAATAGGAGTCGGTATGGGTTGTTGCAGCTATCGTTAGGCGTAGTATTTTAAATAGTGGCTGTCTATAAAGTCCGATAGCTTCGTTATGCTCGGATGAAAATCCAGTCATTTAATTTAAGTAAACTCACTGTTTTTCCCCCGATAGCTATCGGGGTCGCAAGCCTCGCTCTCGAACTTTCTAGCCTAGCCACTTGGACTTTATAGACCAGTTCTAAATAGTCTTCGCAAGAACCCGCCATACATTTCGTTGCTTTTATTCTACTCAATCAGTTGATATTTGAATAAAAAAAATCCTTCGGTTTTACGAAGGATTTTTTATTTAACTTGGAAAAAACTATTATGATTTTTAAATCAACTCAAAAGAACGCTTGATGAATTTCTCCAAAGCTTCTCCTTTGAGGAGTTGCTGACTGAGCATGGCCAGATCATTGGCTTGCTGTATGGTGGATTTGCGCTTTTCTTCATCACTTTCCTCTACCACTTTTTTGGTCAGTGGGTGGTTGGCGTTCCATATTAGATTATAGGTCTCGGGTAAGTTTGCCATGCCGTAAAATCCGCCTCCACCTGTGGCTTCCATGTCTTTCATTCTGCGCATGAACTCAGGCATTGTGATGAGTACAGGATCCTCACTTTCACTCAGACTGTCCACACTCACGGTATATCTTTTAGCATCTATAACGGCTTCCACGGATTTTTTCAGACTTTCTTTTTGCTCATCATTTAGCGCACTTTCTTTGTCCTTATCCTCTTTTTGAATAAGCTGCTCTACGGGTGCACTGTCCACACGTGCAAAACTGATATTCTCCAGTGCAGTTTCAAATTTTTGCACCAAATGAGGCGTTAGCGGTGTATCCATGATGATCACGGTATAACCTTTCTCCTCGGCTTTTTTGATATAACTGTGTTGAGCTTCTGCATTCGCAGCATATAATACGACAGTTTTACCATCTTTGTCGATGTGGTTTTCTTTCAGTTTCTCCCGCAATTCGTCCATGGTATGGTAAGCTCCCACCGAATCTTTGTATAGTCCAAACTTCTTGGCGCGGTCGAAAAACTTGTCCTCGGAAAGCATTCCGTATTCAATCAATACTTTGATATCTTCCCATTTCTTAGCAAAATCCTCCCGATCCTGGTTAAAGAGTTCCTCGAGTTTGTCGGCAACTTTTTTGGTAATATGACCAGAAATCTTTTTGACTTGAGCATCGCTTTGCAAATACGAGCGACTTACGTTTAGTGGAATATCCTTGCTGTCGATGACCCCGTGCAGTAAGGTGAGAAAATCGGGCACCACACCTTCGAGGGAATCTGTTACGAATACCTGATTTTGGTATAGTTGAATTTTATTTTGACGCACATCCATGTTGGGCTTAATGCGGGGGAAATACAAAATTCCGGTCAGGTCAAAAGGATAATCGACATTCAAATGAATATGGAACAAAGGCTCCTCAAAGGTCATGGGATATAATTCCCGGTAGAAGCTTTTGTAATCTTCATCCTTAAGATCGATGGGGGTTTTAATCCACGCGGGATTGGGATTGTTGACGATGTCATCAACGGTTTTTTTAATTTCCTTGTCCTTTTCGTCTTTTTCCGTGATTTCTTTGGTTCCAAACTTTATGGGAACGGGAAGGAATTTACAGTAGGTGTTGAGAAGCTGACGAATCCGGTGATCTTCCAAAAACTCTTCGGCATCTTCTGCGATGTGAAGCACAATATCAGTTCCGCGGTCTTCTTTTTTAAAATTCTCCAGGGTAAATTCCGGGTTGCCCTCACAACTCCAATGACTCCCACTGTCTCCTTCTTGAAAAGATCGGGTAAAAATTTCAACCTTTTTGGCCACCATAAAGGCGGAGTAAAATCCGAGACCAAAATGTCCAATGATGCCTTTATCGGCTGCTTGATCCTTGTATTTATTGACAAAATCTTCGGCACCTGAAAAAGCGATGTCGTTGATGTACTTTTCAATTTCTTCGGCAGTCATACCCACCCCGCGATCTGAAAGGGTGATGGTTTTTGCCTCTTTATCCAGCTTAATTTCGATTTTCAAATCGCCCAGTTCACCTTTAAATTCACCGATGGAGGCGAGGGTTTTGATTTTGGTGGTAGCGTCCACTGCGTTGGAGACCAATTCGCGCAGAAAAATTTCCTGATCGGAATACAGAAATTTTTTGATGATGGGGAAAATGTTTTGCGCGGTAACGTTGATGTTTCCTTTTTGCATGATATATGGGTTTAATTTTTTCTGAACCCCAATGACCAAATGATGTGCCGATTGGCTTTAGCTGTCAAAATGACGTTGAAACCTATAAAGTGACGTTATTTTCGTGACAAAGTTGAGTCCACTCCAAAAAGGAAGGTTTTAGCAAAAAGGGACTTTTTGGAGCAGACTCAAGGTTTAATCTTTTCCAAAAAGACGATTCCAAAATGACTTTTTGTTTTTCGGTTTGTCATTTTTCTTTTTCAGAAAATCAAACAAGCCTTTTTTCTCTTTGGGTGGATCCATGGTAAAATCCTGACAAGCAACGGAGTCCATTGGTTCAAATAATCGTTCTGAGGTATAAAGCCGTGAGAATTTTGCCGCCAATGGCACCGCCAGTGTCCCCGAATGAAGTCCGGGATTGTGGGCATGTCGATCGGAATTTCCTATCCAATTGACAAATACGATTTCGGGGGTAAAGGCTATTGTCCAGGTGTCGTTTCCGCCGTTACTGGTGCCTGTTTTAACTGCCCATCCCCGGGAAAAATTACCACCTCTTGCCGTGCCTCTTGTTGCAACATCCGTAAGTATCTGGTTTACCTGTTCACGGTGTATAGCATCGATTCCCGAAACCTGTGGTTCTGTGCTTTTTCGTTTAAAAATTGTTTCCCCTTTTGCCGTCTTTATTTCTTCTACGAAAAATGGGGTAGGGGTTCCAATCAGGTTGGCAAAACCCGCATAGATTCCGGCCATTTCCCAAACGGAATTCTCAGCACTTCCCAGAACCAGGCTGGGATCTTCGGTTAATTCCTGTGACCAACCACATTGTGTCATGGTGTGATGCAGCGCACTTAGATCCAATTCGTAAGCCAAATTGACAAAGGGAAGGTTAGCGGAATGAATTAGTGCGCCTTGTAAACTGTAAAATCCACTGTCGCTTCGATCGGCGTTTTTGGGTGCCCAACCTTCATCTATTGCGGCTTCGGGTATGGTGTTTTCAAAATAATCACAACCCAAATGGCCTTCCTGTAATGCGTGAAGTGCCACGAGGGGTTTTATGGTTGATGCAACTTGCCGTTTGCTTTGTACGTGGTCGTAGGGATGCAAGCGAGCGTGGTGACCTCCGAAATACATGCGTACAGCTCCCGTATTTGGGTCGATTGCGGTAGCACCCAATTTGAGAAGGTTATGGATATAAACCATTGAATCCACCGGGCTTCCGGTGATGGAAATCATTTGCCCCAAATGGTTGTGCGGATGTCGCTCCCGAATCTCCAAAATTTTTTCTCGAAATTGTTTGTCCGTGAGATTGACGTAATTAGGTGATTTTTGTAACCTTTGCTCAAATGAGGTTTGTTGGGCAGGAGAAAGTCGATTGGAAAACGACCGCTTGCTTTGCCAATTGTGCAACTGGTGGATGGCGTGGGTGAAATATTCCTGTGAGATTTTTTTATCAATGCTGGTGATAATTTGAAGTCCGTCCCGGTCGATATTATAATCAGTTCCCGCTAAAAGACTTTCCACTTCATTTCGGATTTTTCGCATGGCGTAACCGAATACTATATAGTCATCTGCTGGAATGGAAACCACACCAAGGGGTTTGTTTTGCCAATATTTGGTCTCGTCGGCGGTGAGGTATCCAGCGTGGTTCATCAAACTTAAAACGACATTTCGGCGATTGATGGCCGCTTCGGGATTTCTACGCGGATGATATAGACTATTTCCCTTAAGCATCCCGATAAGTGTGGCGGCTTGGTGGGTTTCCAATTTTGATGCAGGAAGACCAAAATAATGATGGGAAGCCGTTTCCAGTCCATATACTTCATCGCCAAAGGGAACGGTATTGAGGTACAGTAGCAGGAGTTCTCGTTTACTAAATTGATTTTCTATTTTGAGCGCTAGTCGCCATTCGCGGTATTTGGCCCGTGGCATGGCAAAAGATTCATTGAGATTTCTGCCGTAAATATTTTTGACCAGTTGCTGCGTAATCGTGCTGCCACCACCAGCTGATGAATTAAAAGTGACAATACCCCAGAAAACCCGAACCAATCCCCAATAATCAATCCCATGATGTTCGAGAAAACGCTTGTCTTCCGTGGCTATCAGTGCTTGCTCAACCTGTTCGGGCACGGATTCGGTGGGCAATCGGTGGATTTGGTAAAAATATCCAATGGGCGCCCCTAGGTGGTCTCTCACTGAAGATGCAACGGCATTATCGGGAATAATAAGCGTGTCGAGGGTTGGCAGATTTTTATTGACCGGTAAAATAATGGTGGTGTAAACCCCCAAGCTTCCCAATAGCAAAACGACCGATATAATGATAAGGAGGTTTTTTATTTTTTTTGAACGGAGGTTTTTTCCGGGCATGCGTGAATTTTTGAGGGAAGTGTTTTAATTTGCAAAAATACGGGTTTTTTGTTTATGGGTTTAGGCGTTTTTTTTCGGGAATTGGGGTTGGGTGCGGTTTGGATGGTGGATGTAATTTGAAGGGCTGGGAGGCTGGGGAGCTGGGGAGCTGGGGGTTGTGTCAGGATAGGATGGTGGGCGGTACATAGAGGTTTAACTGTTTAAGGATTAAGTGTTTAATCGTCTTGGATGCCGAATGTATGTGGGGTAGGATTATCGACCCGATAGCGCCGCCGATTTATCGCGGGGTGAGGGGTTTGGTTCGGGAATGGGGGTTGGGTGCGGTTTG
>JAFIEY010000183.1 GCA_020832345.1 Cryomorphaceae bacterium
CAATCCACAAACCACCCCTCCACCAATCACCAATCCAACCACCTACCTCCGACCTAATACTTCCGACCCCGCAAATAAACTCCACAATCTAAACCGCACCCAACCCCGTTCCCATAAAAATCTCAACTATACCCGCCCGAAGCCTTCATGTCGTGATAAAAAACATCAATATCACTCTTCTTACCGGCGACGTAAAGTATATCATTGCTTTGGATAACTGTATCACCGCTGATGTCGTAATGAAATTGATCTTGGCGCTTGATGGCCAATAAATGCAATCCGTATTTGCTGCGCAATCCTATCTTGGCTAAAATCTCGGAGCCAAAAAGAGGTTTCGCTCGTTCGGCTTTTATGGAGGCGATGGTGAAATTTGGAATCGTCAGATCGGGTAGGTGATGGCTGTGGTTTTCAGGCCTAAACATGTCGTAATTGTCCTCCCGTATGATGTTGGTAAAGGTTTCGATCTCTTGTATAGGAACCATGTATTTGTGAAGTAACCTGGAAAATATTTCAATAGATGTTTCAAATTCCTCGGGGATAACGGAGTCGGCGCCCAAACGCAAATTCTCTTCAATTTCACTGACAAGTCGGGTTCGGACAATGATATACACTTGTTGGCTGAGTTGTCGTATGTTGACGATGATTTGACGGGCAGCCGCCGGATCGGAAATGGCAACGACGACGACTCTAGCTTTCCCGATGTTTAAATTTTCCAGTGTATGCGGGTGAACAGCATCGCCGTAATGGATGGGTACGCCTTTCGCTTTTTCATACTTTACCGTATCGGGGTTGAGTTCCAATATCACGTAGGGAATTTTGGCAAACCGGGCAGCTCTCGATACGTTTTTTCCATTGATGCCATAGCCAATAATGATGACATGGTCTTCTGGTAATTCGTCGGTTTCTTCATTTTGATAGTCTTGTCGCCTTGCCTCAGCCCGCCGCGATAAACCGGTTTTTTCAAACAGCGCACAAATTTTTTCCCGCTGGTTTAGCACCAAAGGCGTTAGACCCATACTCAAAATACTCACGGCCAAAAAGTACTGATAGGTAAGTCCGTCGAGTAGGTTGTAGTCCAATCCAACCTTGGCCAAAATAAACGAAAACTCACCCACCTGAAAAAGGGATAATCCGGTGAGTATAGCAATTCGGGCAGGAAATTTCAAGGCCCACACACCCATTCCAACTAGAGTTGTTTTTAGCAAAAACACGCCCAGTGTCAACAATATAATCCAGTGGATATGCCCAAAGAAAAAGTTTAAGTCCACCAACATCCCAATGGATATAAAAAACACACTCATAAACACCTCCCGGAAAGGGATGGCTTGGGCAATGGCCTGGTGGCTGTATTCGGATTCTGAAATGATCAGTCCCGCCAGGAATGCGCCTAATGCCAAAGACAATCCCATTTCAGCGCTAATCCATGCCACGGAAAAACACGTGACTAAAATGACCAGAATGAAAATTTCCTGCGAGCGGGTTCGTGCCACTTCGTGCAAAATTTTGGGGAAGATGTATCTGGCAGTTATGATTACAATGGTGATGAGCACAATTACTTTACCCAAAAGCCATAGCAAATCCTTGACGGGTTCCTCTGCCTGACCAGCCAAAATAGGGGCAAAGAGCATCATGGGCACCACAATGATGTCCTGAAAAATTAGGATGGCCAAGGCCATTTTGCCTTGAGGTGCATGCATTTCCCCCTTTTCCTGAAGCAGTTTTAGAACGATGGCTGTACTACTCAGGGAAATCATAAACCCGGCAAAAACGGCATTTCCGGGAACTTTCCCCATCAGCATAAAAATTCCTGCGACCAGAATAACCGTGAGACCGACCTGCAAACCACCGCCTACAAAAACACTTTTTCGGATGGCGGACAAGCTCTTTAGGGAAAATTCCAAACCGATGATGAACAATAAGAAAATGACACCAACTTCCGCAAGGGTTTCAACGCCTTCCGAAGCGCTGACAAGTTTGAATCCGGCTGGGCCAAACACGATACCCGTAATTAAAAAACCAATCACAGTGGGAAGTCGGAAGCGCTTAAACGCCACGCTTACCACCGCCGCCAAACCTAAAATGATGACCAAATCATTTAAAAACGAAAAGTCGGGATGATCCATATTTATTTTTGTTTTTTACACCGTCGTATTCCGGCTTTAGCTTTCTGATGTTGTCCTTCACTAAATGGAAACCCGGAGAATGACGTAACCGCTTTAAATTGCGATATGGCATCTTCACAATTTCCATTTTTCTCTTGCAGTAGTCCCATTTGTAATAATGCGTTTGAACGTTCAAATGTTTCCAAATCACCGTATTTTTCTATACTTTGTTTATATCGATTTATGGCTGGATTGCGGTTGCCCAAACTTTGCAAGCAACGCCCCATTCGGTAATAATACTCCCCTTTTTCTTCATCGCTTTGGCAGACTTCATCGGCCTTTTTAGCGGTTAAATGCGAAAGACATTTTCTAAATTCTCCTCTATCAAATGTCAAACGCGCGATGAGTAAATGTTTATTTAGTCGTTTATTGGCTTCGTATTGTGCAAGTTGATCCGGCCCGGTTTCCGTGGTGCCTTCCTCCAATATTTTTTTTCGGTGATGTTCCGCCTTCTGATCATTGCCTTTTAAATGATAGTGCCACCACAAATACCGATGGGATGATTTGATAAATAATTGACCTTCATTGGCCAAAAGGTACAACTCCAACATTTTGTTTCCCTTGGGGTTTTGGAGGGTAACGCCCATTCTGCCTTGCAGGTAAAATAAATAGGGAAAAGGGATTTCGTTTGGATGGCCTTTTCTGTTTTCGAGTAAGTTGTATGCGGCTTCAGCTTGCGACCTATCAAAGAGAATTTTTGCTTCAATGGCGGTGAGAATGGGTGACTGCGAAGGATTTAATCCAATGCTTTTAAGTGAAATGTTTTGGTCGTTGTCCAACTGCACTTTGGCCGAGACATACGCCAATCCCATCAATGGATATGCGTAATTCCATTCTCCTGTTTTTGTGGTCTGTAAAGCCTTGTGGAGCATTTCAAGTCCGACTTCCACGTCGCCGGAAAAACCGATGATGCTTAGGTAGGATTGTATGTGTTCCGGTAAACTGCCCAGTCCGGCTTCAATAATTCCCCACATCATTTTAGCCGGCGGATAATCTGGAAAATCCTTAAAATTTGATTTGGCCTTGCGATACCCACTCCAAAAGTCAAAACCCGCTTTCATATATTGGTTGAATTTCAGTCGTAAAGCCGCTTGCATCATGGTCAATTCTGCGTGGGCTGTTTGACTGAAAGGGGAGGGGTCGGCTTTGAGGATTTTTATTTGCGCCTGAAATTCAGGTAATTTTTTTTCATAGATATCCGAATTTTCACGGATATAAATTTCGGCAAATAATTGCAGCCCTTTGATATGCGCACTTTCTGCGCCCTTTAATCCCTCGTTGACCTCTGAAAGTCGAAGTTGCCACAGCTTGGCGTACTGTTGTTGATATACCTTTCCTGGCGGATTATACGCTTGAATAATATGGCTTTGGGGAAACAAAAAACAAAAAAGGGACAACCTTATGGTCATCCCCTTAATACATTTTAATATGCTTCGCAAAGCCATAATTTAACCTTTGGCAATCAATGCATGGATTTTTTCTTCTTCTTCGCGGGCCAGTTCAGCATCTACCAAAAAGCGACCGGAGTGCTCATCGGTGATGATGCGTTTGCGGGTAGCAACCTCCATTTGACGTTGTGGAGGAATGGTGAAAAATGAACCGGCAGATGCGCCGCGCTCGATGGGAACAACGGCCAGTCCGTTTTTAGCGCGTTGGCGAATGCGCTTGTATGCTTTGAGCAAACGAACTTCGATATTTTTCTCAAACTCCAGAGATTTTTTCTCTAAAAGCTTTTCCTCGTTTTCAGTTTCTTTTAGAATGCTGTCGAGTTCAGATTTTTTAAATTCGAGGTGAGATTTGCGCTCTTCAATTTTGGCATGAGCCGTTTCCAATACCTCTTTTTTAGCATCGATGCGAGCAGAGAACTCACGAATGCGCTTTTCGGCCAACTGGATTTCCAATTGCTGAAATTCAATTTCTTTGCTAAGGGCATCAAATTCGCGGTTGTTGCGCACGTTCTTTTGTTGCTCTTCGTATTTGGTGATTTTTTGCTTACACTCTTCGATGAGGTTGTTCTTGGTGGCAATCTCATTGTGTATGTCTTCCAGCTCAGATTCGGCCTTTTTGTAGCGCGTCTCTAATCCGGTAATTTCATCCTCCAAATCTTCGACCTCGAGGGGAAGCTCTCCACGAACTGAGCGCAATTCATCAATACGAGAGTGGATAATTTGTAAGTCGTATAAGTCGCGTAATTTGTCTTCCGTGGTTTTTTCCTTGGCCATGTTATTTGGTGTTTACAGGGTTTGTATTTACCTTGGTTAAAAGTGTGGCAAAATTAGGCATTTTTTCCTTTAAAAATTGCATAATTCCTAAAGAAGTAAATTGTTCACTTTCATAGTGGCCAATGTCCACAATCATAAATTTTTCCGTTGCATCAAAGTAAGAATGATATGTAATATCTCCGGAGATAAAAACATCTGCACCTTGTGCTTTGGCCGTCGAAATGAGGAAAGAACCCGACCCGCCACACAATGCAACCCGCTTAATTTGACGGGGACCATTTTTGGTGAATTTTACCACACCACAATTAAAGGTGTTTTTAATTTTTTCAATAAACGCAACGCTTTCAACTGCTTCGGGTAGTTCACCAATCATGCCTGCACCTATTTGTGGATGCACATTTTCCAGGGTATAAATGTCGTATGCAACTTCTTCATAAGGATGGGTTTTTTTTATAGCATTTATGACCGATCCTAAGTTGGTTTCTGGCACGACTACTTCTATCCGAATTTCCTTTTCGCTGTGACGAATATTTTTTTCTCCTACGTGGGGATTGGTGTTTTCACCCGCTCTAAAAGTACCGTTACCCGATAGCTGAAAACTGCATTCGTCGTAATTACCAATGGTACCAGCACCTGCGTCAAACATGGCTTTTAACACGGTTTCACTGTCTTTTTCCGGCACAAATACAACCAGTTTTCTCAGTACGGATTTCCCGGGTTGTAAAATTTGCTGGTTTTTTAATTGTAGTTTATCGGCAATGATTTTATTGACGCCGTTGTTTACGTTGTCGAGGTTGGTATGAATGGCGTAAAGGGCAATATCATTTTTGATGGCCATTTCAACACAGCGCTCTACCAGATTGCTTCCGGTAATTTTTTTTAGTGGCCGAAAAATAAGTGGGTGATGTGCGATGATCAGATTGCATCCCTCCGCAATGGCCTCTTCCAAAACTTCGACGGTGATGTCGAGGGTAATCAAAGCCCTGGAAATTTTGACATCCGGATTTCCAATTTGCAAACCAACGTTGTCATAGTTTTCCTGAAGGCTTTTGGGCGCCCAATTCTCCAGCACACGAATGATGTCTTTGAGAGCTGTCATGACAATTATTGCTTGATTTCTTTTTCTTCCTTTTGATCTTCTTTTTCGTCGGGGACTGTAATGGTCACCTCATCATCTTCGGCTAATTCCTCTTGCATTTTCACTTCCTCCGGAGCGGGAATAACAAAAATAAAATCTGCCCGCATGATGTTATCATCCTCCAAAGCATGAACATCTATTTGCATAACACTACTGATGCTCATCACCTTCCATTTCTTTTTTTCTTGGCGAATATAATTGTAGATCCCTTGAAATTCTTTGGAGTGAAATTCTCCATTGATATGAAAAAAGAGGTTTTTCTTTTTCATATTATTGACAATCCAATACGCCATGGTTGCATCTTTTAGTGCCTGAGAATGCGAAAGATGTTTGCTGTCGTGACCATGACCGGCCATTTGCTCTTCCATATCTGCGTAAAGGGGTAGAGCGGGGTCGAAGGTAAACGGCAATTTAGGCATTAGGGATTTTGCTTCCTTACTGAATTTATCCAGGGCCTCAACGCCTTCGTGGAAAAGTACCGATGCGTATCTACGCGGTACATTGGTTGCAATAAAAGGCAGGTTGTTTTCCTTGGCAATATTAATAAAAGCCAGATAGTCTTTTTCAAAATTGGGCCAAAGTCGCGCATCTCCCTTAAATTGTTTTAAGGTAATTAGCCCACGAACATATTCATCCACAATCAATTGCTGGTCGCGCTCCCACATTTCGCCACCGAGAATTAATTTATCACCAACTTTTTTAAATAATTCATTGGCAATTATTTGCTCCATGATATGGGTGGCTTCCAAACCGTGTAACTCCCCAAACAATACGACTTGTGCTTCGAGCAACTTGGTAATCATTTCTTCAATGGTGATTTTTTCTCCATTTTTGTCGTAGAGTACGGTGTTCTCAGGAAGCGATTGTGCCGGCGAAAGCAGGGTGTTTCCCAATAGGAATAGGGCCAAAGCTAATTTGCGCATGATGATGAATTTTTGGGTTTACATTTTAATGTTCTCGATGATTTCCAAACCGTAACCAACCACACCAACCCGTTTTATTGGGTTGTTGGTGAGTAATTTGATTTTTTTTACCCCGAGTTGATGCAAGATCTGTGCACCGACGCCAATGTCTCTGGGGTCTTTTCCAAAGCTCAAAGATCTTGCAGCGGTTGAATCTCCCTGAAGTTTGGATTTAAATTGATTTAAACGACTCAGTAAGTTGTTTTGCGGGTTGACCTGGTTCATATAAACAATGACCCCAGAGCCTTCTTTGGCCACGGCTTTTAGTGCCTTGTCGAGTTGAATACCTGGGTCATTTTCTAAAATCCCAAGTAAATCAGATCCTACTTGGGTGGAATGCATTCTTACCGCCACCGGAGTTTCCTTGTCCCATTCACCGATTTTTAGCGCCAAATGAATTTGTTGATTTGTCGTTTGACGGTAGGCAAATAAAGTAAATTCTCCGTAAGCAGTGGGCACTTGGAAACTGTCTTCCAAATGAATCAAACTTTCGTGCTGCATGCGAAATGCGACCAAATCCTCAATGCTAATTAGTTTGAGGTCAAGTCTTTTGGCAATTTCGTACAACTGTGGCAAGCGGGCCATGGAACCGTCTTCGTTCATGATTTCCACAATGACGCCAGCGGGATTTAACCCGGCCAATCTCGCCAAATCAATGGCGGCTTCCGTATGTCCGGTTCTGCGGAGTACACCACCCGGTTTGGCCCTTAGGGGAAAAATATGACCCGGTCTGGCAAAGTCCTCCGGTTTGGTTTTCGGATCGACCAGGGCTTTTATGGTTCGACTGCGATCTGCGGCTGAGATACCCGTGGTGTTTCCGTGACCGAGCAAATCAATACTCACGGTAAAGGACGTGTGATGTGGGTCGGTATTGTTTTGCACCATGGGCGTTAAACCCAGTTTATCGCAATGGTCTTCAGGTAGAGGCGTACAAATAAGCCCCCGACCATTGGTGGCCATAAAGTTGATCATTTCCGGTGTCGCCATTTCGGCTGCACCGACAAAATCTCCTTCGTTTTCCCGGTCTTCATCATCTACAACAATCACTACCTTTCCGGCTTTGATATCGGAAATGGCTTCTTCTATGCTGTTGAGTTTATACTTGCTTTCGTTTTGTTGGTTGCCAGACATTGCTTTTTACACCTTTTATAAATTGAATACATCCGTGAAATAATGCGAGATTCATGTAAAGAAAATGCGCGGCAAAAGCGAGTATTCCACCGGCTTTAAATATTTTCTTTACATGTCCTACGGTAATTGCGACCCATAACACCGCGAGGGCCATCATGATTTGGTAAAACTGAAATCCCCTAAATGCCAAAAGCATGGCACTTACAAACATGGCCAGCAGGAAAAAGGGTGTCAGCCAACGCAGGATTTTATGCGAAAAGAAAACCCAGCCCAGGGGATAGGGTTTTTTAAATACCACAGCGCCAAAGTGTTTTAGGTTTTGAAAATTGCCGATGGAAATACGAACTTTGCGTTTGTACTCTTCCCCAATTTCGGTAGAAACATCTTCATAAACCAAGGCTTTTCCATCCACTAAAACTTTTTCGCCTCGGGACAAAACCTGCATGCTTTGGTAAAAATCCTCCATGAAATAGTTTTTTGGAATGGGCTTAAATGCCGTTTTCCGAATGGCATAACATCCACCTTCAATGCCCATGGCTGTTCCGAAACAGGCAGTTTCTAATTCTTTGATTTTGTTTTCCCTTTTCAAATAATAATCTTCTTGTGGGGCAATCCCTTTATTATCTGGACTTTGATAGTTGATGGAGGCCCCGACGATGGAAACGGAATCATCCTGAAACCAGCGTACTAAGTTTTTTACACTATCTTTTGAAAAAATGATATTGGCATCTGTGGGGATTAAAATATCGGCTTGGCTTTCCGAAGCGAGTTGATTAATAATATGGGATTTCCCACTTCTGCCACCAAATCTTTTCCAATCCAAACGAACATCTTCCGCTTTGAATTTTTCTAAAATTGTATCTGTATTGTCTTCTGATGCATCACTGCCCACTATTATCCGCAACTTATCGTTGGGATAATCACTTGCCAAAACGGAGCGAAGTTTTTCTTCGAGTACTTTCTCTTCGTTGTAAGCAGCAAAAATTACATCCACCCGGGGCCATTTTTCAGGTGTGTTTGGGGAAGTGTTTTTTTTACCTTTTCCAACCAATCTAAGCCATAACGCATAACCTAAATACGTATGGGCTATGGCCAAAAGTGAAATCCAAAAAACCGGGATCCAAATCATTTGTGGTGGGAACGGTAAAAGTTTGATAAGTCGGCGGCAATTTTTTGCAGGTCGTAATTTTCAAGGGCAAAGGTACGAGCTTCCCTCGAAAGGCGAAGCCTAATATCCTGTGAATTCGCGAGTAAAACCATAGCATCAGCGAATTCTTTTGGGGTATCTGCACATAAAAAATGCAGACCGGGTAAGAGTCCGCTTCCCTCAGCAGCTATGGAGGTGGCAACCAGTGGAATTCCCATGCTAATGGCTTCCACAATTTTAATTCTGATACCACTTCCACTCAACAGAGGAATGAAATTGAATTTTCCTTTGGAGAGAAACGCCTTGGAATCACTTACATTTTCAATAAGCGATAAATTGTTTTGTTTTTTCCAATGTGCCGGCATGTCCCTTCCGCCAATTTTTATTTTAACATTTTTGGGCAATAGGGGAGTGACCCGATTGAAAAACCACTCCATGCCTTCGCGGTTAGGCGCCCAGTCAAAACTCGCTAAAGCCACAGCGCTATCCGTGGTTTCGGATTCCTTCCATTGCGGGTAGGTCGCCACTTCAACACCGGGAAGCAAAACATGCCGGGGTTTATTGGGAAAATGTTCTTTAAAGAAAATGGCATCGACCGTACTAATGGGTAAAATTCCGTCCATCTTTTCACAGAAGTTCATTTCAAATCGCTTAAGGCGCCTTGCTTGCAATCGCAAATATCGCTTGGTAAGTGGATTGCTTTGATTGGTCGCCACCCTAAGCCAAATACGGTGTTCCACATTGTGGGCTCGCAAATAGTGGGTTTTTACAGAATCTCTTACCGCTTCAAAATATTCACCCATAAAAGGTCCTTCCCATTGAATCAGTTGATAATCATCCTGGCGGCAAACTTGTTCCAGATGATTCTGAATTTCTTCTTTTAAAAACCGACTGATGTGATATGGTCTGGTTCCCAATAGATTTTTAACCGCACCCCACGGATTTACGTCTGTATCTAACGCGTGGGTAAAGGTGCGAACTTTTCCCTTTAGATCTTCGGGCATTTGATCCGGCTCAACCTGACTTTTTCGCGGATTGAGGGCAAACAAATGCACTTCTGATCCGGATCGTACCCACGACCTTATACTACTCATTAAAGCTATGCTGCTCCCATCTCGCGCCGGGTATGGGTATTTGTTGGCAACAATCAATACTTTCATGATTTTCGCTTTAAGGGTTTGATGATTTTTTTCCAGATTTTTACCCAAAATTCCATACCCATAAATTCTGCGTCATTGGCTGTTTTATAGGTGAGCAATAATCCGATGGGGAAAAACACAAAGTTGGCTATCCACATGGCGGGTAGGGGATGCCAAACCAACTCCCTTCCGAGTTTTTCAAATGTAAAAGACATGACGTAATAGAAAATGAAAATTACGACGGAAATTACCAGCGGCATGCCCATTCCTCCTTTTCGAATAATCGCACCCAAAGGAGCACCCACAAAGAGCATCATAAAACAGGCGAATGCCAGGGCGTATTTTTTATGCCATTCGATCATGTGTCTGGTGATGTGCCGATGACGCCACCGAAATTCTACGTTTCGCTGTTCGTAATACGAGCGATTGCTACGCGCAATTCGCATGGCATTTTCAATGGCCATTTTCCTCCGCAGGGGATCAAAGTTTTCGAGTATTTCAGGCTTCAGGGGGCCAAGAGAGTCCGATCGGTTGTTGGGACTGGTAAAGCCGAACCGGTCGAGCATGGTTTTGCTGAATTCCATTTTGGTGTTGGAAAGCTTATGGTTAAGCGAGTCTTTAGCTTCAATCAATTGATTGTTGTTGAGCATATTGAAGTCCTTATTGGTTTCCTGACGCAAATCACCGGATTCAAAGTCTTCCAAACTAAACCGGATGATTGCTCTTTCAAATTGTGCGGTAGAAAATGGCTTTTTCTCCCGATCCTCACGGTTAGAAGGAAAGTGCTCCTCATAGCTTTGTCCATCCTGTAATGTGATGACCATAAATCGATTATCCGGGGTAAGTTCCATTAATCCCTCTTGGGCTGTGGTTACTTTTACGTTGCCCATATTGGAGGTATGGTCGTAAATAATGATGTTTTTGAGTTCGTTGTTTTCCGGCCCGGTTTTATCGGAAATTTTAATGCTGTATCCCTCAATTCCATTGTAAAAAATACCCGGTCGGATGTTTAGGGCAGGTTTCTTTTTGGTGATATTTCTCAAAAGGGATTTACTTTTAAACTGGGCCACGGGAATTACATTATCGGCAAATAAATACGACCCGATGGCGACAAGGCTGGAGAAAACGACCAACACGCGAAACAAACGCAGTAGGGAAACTCCACTGGAGCGCATCGCCGCCAATTCATTGTGCTCGCCAAAGGCTCCTAAGGTCATCAGACTCGAAAGTAGCACTGCGAGCGGAAGGGCCATTGGCACTACGGTGGCGGAAATGTAAATGAGCAGTTCCAGAATATAATACCACTCCACACCCTTGCCGACCAAATCGTCAACGTATTTCCAAACAAATTGCATCAAAAGAAAAAACACCATCACAAAAAATGTGATGGTGAATGGTCTAATGAAGGATTTTAATATGTATTTGTCCAGGACCTTCAATGGGCGTGATTTTATTCTGCGATGTAATACCCTTTGGCCATATAGGCTTTACGGGAAAATGTAAGATTGGGTGTGGTGGTCATTTCTTTGTAGGTGTTGACTGTAAAGGTCGTGATGCCGCCGTTTCTTCCGCGTTCAATGAGTTTAGCCAATTGGAAATCATCGGTAAAAACCACGACCTCTATTTCGTCAATATCGGAAGACTTCAAACTCTTAAGGAGAATGTGTTGAACTTTTCTACCATTGATGGTGCCGGTTTTTCCCATGGCATAACTAAAGCCTTTTTTGTACATATCGAGAATAAACCCGGGAGAAAAACCCTCTTCTTCCTCGTCTGCATCCATTACCTGAACTTCTTTATCATCGTGTAAAAAGGTATATATTTTATCCTTGGTCGCCAATCTGTCGATGCCCATAAACTGAAGTCGGTAGTTTTCCCCAGCCATGACGATACTTCCCTTTTCTTCTTGTTTCATGGAAGCGTCGGCGCGGGGGTTTTCAAAGGTATAAGTAAAATTTATTTCGATGCCGGGGGCTTTTTTTACTTTTTGGGAGACTTTTTCCAACATGTCTTTGGCTTGCTGTGCAGTATTTTGTCCAAACACACTAACGGAAAAACCGATACAAAGGGCGATTAAAAAAGAATAGTTACGCATGGGTTTATGTTTTTAAAGTTTAATATTTTACAAGTTCAGATTTTTCAATAACTGTTCCAAACTCGCTTCATCTTTAATGTTTACTTGCCGCGCTTTTGAACCCTCAAAGGGACCGATAATTCCGGCGGCTTCCAATTGATCGATTAGTCTTCCGGCGCGGTTATAACCCAGACGCAATTTCCGCTGTAATAAAGATGCAGATCCCTGCTGTGCTAGGACAATAACCCGTGCAGCTTCTTCAAACATGGCGTCGCGATCAGATAAATCGACTTCTGAGCCTTCGCTTTCTTCACCTTCGTATTCTGGCAGGAGGTAGGCTTCGGGATAGGCTTGCTGACTTCCAATAAAGTCAGTAATGGCTTCAATTTCCGGCGTATCCACAAAAGCACATTGGATACGTATAAGGTCACTGCCTTTAAATAAAAGCATGTCACCTTTGCCAATTAGTTGTTCGGCACCGCCCGCATCGAGAATGGTTCGAGAGTCCACTTTTGCAGTAACCCTAAACGCTATTCTGGCCGGGAAGTTGGCTTTGATCATCCCCGTAATAACATTTACTGAAGGTCGTTGGGTGGCCACAATAAGGTGAATTCCAATGGCCCGTGCCAGCTGCGCCAAGCGGGCAATGGGTGTTTCTACTTCCTTACCTGCCGTCATAATCAGGTCGGCAAATTCATCGATGACCAATACGATGTAGGGTAAATAGCGATGTCCCTCCTCGGGATTTAATCGGCGCTCGATAAACTTGGTATTGTACTCCTTGATATTTCGTACCAGGGCATTTTTTAGCAAGTCATAGCGCTCGTCCATCTCAATGCAAAGGCTATTTAAAGTGTAAATAACCTTTTTGGTATCGGTGATAATGGCTTCCTCGTTGTTGGGTAATTTTGCCAGGTAGTGCCGCTCTATTTTATTGAATAAAGTCAGCTCCACTTTTTTGGGATCAACCAGTACAAATTTCACCTGTGATGGATGTTTTTTGTAGAGGATAGAGGTGAGTATTACGTTAAGTCCCACGGATTTTCCCTGTCCGGTAGCCCCTGCCATCAGGAGGTGGGGCATGGTGGCCAAATCTGCGATGAAGGTTTCGTTTGAAATGGTTTTCCCCAAGGCAATGGGAAGTTCAAATTTCGTATTTTGGTATTTTTCCGAAGCGAGAAGATTTCGCATGGCCACCATTTGTGGATTTTGATTCGGCACTTCGATACCAATGGTTCCTTTACCGGGAATAGGCGCAATGATGCGAATTCCCAATGCTGCCAAACTCAATGCAATGTCGTCTTCCAGATTTTTAATTTTTGAAATACGCACACCGGCGGCAGGAACAATTTCGTACAAGGTTACGGTAGGGCCAATGGTCGCCTTTATCTTGGCAATTTCAATTTTGTAATCGGCTAAGGTGTTGACAATTTTCACCTTATTTTTCTCCAACTCCTCATTGTCGATGGTAATATCGCCCTGAGTGTATTGTTTTAATAAATCCAATGGAGGTAACTGAAAGCGCGATAAATCCAGGGTAGGGTCATACGCACCGAATTCTTTTAATTTGCGCTTAATTTCTTTATCGTCTAAAGCTTCCTCCTCTTTTACTTGTTCTACTTCTAAGATGCCATCGTCTGAATCTTCAGTTTTGGATTTTTCCGGGGTGATGGTTTCCCAATCTGAAGAATCATCGGTATTTTCACTTTCTATGTCTTCTTTGGCTAACTCTACTTCCAAAACGGATGCGTGGTCTTGCTCGATATTTCCCGCTTGACTTTCTTCAGCCTTGGATGTTGTCGGGGCAATTATTTCCTTGTTTACCCCTTTGCTCACAGTTGCCTGAGGTTTGTCCTCTGCGATTGAGGTTTCCGAATTTCGCTTTTTGCGTTCAGAAAACCATTGTTTGATTTTAATGGGAGAAAGTTTCCAGACGACAACGGAAAAAATGCCAAAAGAAACGAGGATTAAAATTCCGGTACCAAAGGGCCCAACGATTTGTTGCAGCAAATTATCGAGAAAAAGCCCGCGTACACCAAACAATAATCCAAAAGAATCCGGCAAGAGAAAGGCCAGGGTAGTGGGTATCCAAATCAACAAAAACAAAGTTCTTCCGGTGATTCGCCACATGGGCTTTTTTGGTGCATCAAAAAGGAGGCGGAGACCCCATTGCAGAAAATAATACGGGTAGAGAAAAGCCGCCAGTCCATAACCTAGGTAAACGAGGTTGTGGGCCAATGAAGCGCCCAGTTTTCCACCGAGGTTTTTAATGGAAACATCGGGATCTTTCATCATTGCCCAGAAACCCAGATCAATTTCTGAATGGTCAACTTTCCAGGTGAAAAAGTAACTCAGTAGCGCAACCACGAGAAATAAACCGCAAGCGATGAGTGAACCACCCAAAGCATACACAACATTCTGGTTGAGTTCAAATCGCTTTTTCTCGACTTTATTATTTGTTTTTGCCTTTTTGGCCATGAAAGTAAAAATAATTGCTAATGGGCAAAATTAAGGTGTGCCGCTTTATAAGTGGTGGAAAATTCCCAGTGGTTTTGAACAGGTCATGTTAAACAATTTTTCCTTGTCTTTACCGACATAAAATCAAAAGCAAAAACTTTGTGTTTGCTCCAAAAAGTCCCTTTCTGCAAAAATCTTTCTTGTAGGTAGATTTATGAATCCTCACTAACATTTAATTAGTGAGTCTGCTCTAAAAAGTCCCTTTCTGCCAAAATCTTC
>JAFIEY010000184.1 GCA_020832345.1 Cryomorphaceae bacterium
CAATCCAAACCGCACCCAACCCCCTTTCCCGCACCCAACCCCCAAACCCCCGTATGACGTCCAGTCACTTGCTGCCTTTTACATTCTTCATCGTAATTCACAATTCTAAATTCCCAACAATCATCTTATTTTTGCAGCAAAGATGCAATTATGATAATTCCGAAATTTCTTCGTCCGGGTGATGCGATATATTTATTGTCAACGGCGCGATCCGCTACGCGGGAGTCGGTTAAGCCGTTTGTGGATTGGCTGGAAAATTCCGGATACCGCGTGATTTTGGGTAAAACCATCGGGCCTAAATTTCACCAGTTTGCGGGAGATGATGCCTTTCGGGCAGCAGATTTTAATTTTGCGCTACACCATCCGGATGTCAAGGCGATTTGGTGCGCAAGGGGCGGATACGGTAGCATTCGCATGTTGGATATGATTGATGCCAACGCCATTTCTCAACATCCAAAATGGTTGATCGGATTTAGCGATGTGACCGCCATTCACGGACTTTTTCAGCGAGAAGGGGTGATGAGTCTTCACGGATTTATGGCCGGGCTCTTTGAAGATACCCTGCCTGATGCACGGGAACAAACGCTCCAAGTACTTACCGGCGGGGCAGGCAACGATTATTGGCTGAAATCTGTCCCACAAGCCAATGCTTATTTTCCCGATGCCGTTGTCTTTGGTGGAAATTTATCTATGCTTTACAGCATGAATGGCAGTGATTTGCTTTCACAACCGGAAGGACGGGCGGCATTGTTTATTGAAGATGTGGACGAATATTTGTATCATATCGATCGGATGATGTGGGCTTTCCGAAGATCGGGATATTTGCAAAAGTTTAATTATCTCCTCGTGGGCACCATGGCGGATATGAACGATCACGATGTGCCTTTTGGCCAAGATGCACGTGAAATCATTCAAAGTCATGCTGATGCACTGAATATACCCGTGTATTTTGATTTTCCCGTCGGCCACCAAAACAGTAATTTCCCCCTAATTCTGGGATCAAACTTTCGTATATCCGAATAATTGGTTTGGCTTTGAATCGGTTTTCTCCGTACTTTTGGCACATTAACCGAATTATACACCACACAATATACCTGCTCCTTTTTATTGGTCGATGCGTTGGGTCTCCCGCCCATATTGTGTTTTTACCCATAAATACTGAGAGACGCATTGACACCTAAATTAAATTGTCCAAATGAAGATTTCCAAACTGGCCGCCATAGATATCGGATCCAACTCAATTCGATTGTTGATTTCCAATGTGATACACTATCAACGGGAATCACATATTCGCAAAAGCCAGTTGGTACGATTGCCCATTCGATTGGGTGCCGATAGTTTTGGAAAGGGCAAAATTTCGCGAAAAAATCGGGAGAAGCTGATTTATGCCATGGATGCCTATGCGGGCATTATGAAAGTCAACGATGTGGAGAAATACCGCGCCTGTGCGACCAGTGCCATGCGCGATGCAGCAAATGGCGACGAAATACGCCATTATATCAAACAAAAAACGGGCATTCACATCGAAATTATTGATGGACAAGAGGAGGCCAAACTCATATTATCCAACGAGTTTTTGCGAAAAATGGTCAGCGATGCCCGCGACTTCTTATACGTTGACGTCGGCGGGGGAAGTACGGAAATTACCATCTTTCGCGCCGGTAAAATCGCGGTTTCACAGTCATTTGATATCGGAACCGTTCGATTACTCCAAAAAGGGGTAAAGCCCGAACATTGGTCGGAGATGAAGTCTTGGATTTTTAATCACGCAGATGGTTTGACCCAACCGGTGATGGTGGGTAGTGGTGGAAACATCAATCGCACCTTAAAAATGACCGGAAAACCATCGGGCAGTTCACTCACGCTGGACTACCTTGAAGGGCAACACGAGTTTTTAAGTCGATTTTCTCAAGAGGAACTCATCGTCAGGATAGGGTTGAACCAGGATAGGGCCGATGTCATAATCCACGCATTGCGGATATTTATCAACGCCATGACCTGGTCGGGGGCCGAGAAAATTTACGTGCCAAAAATCGGTTTATCAGACGGTATCGTTCGGGATTTATTCGAAAATCACTTTGCGCAATAGCATGAAACTTTCCATCGTCATAGTCAATTACAACGTGCGCTACTTTTTGGAGCAATGTCTGCAATCGGTACAAGTCGCTACCGCCAATATTGATTCCGAGGTGTTTGTGGTGGATAATGCATCTTCCGACGACAGTTTGGAAATGGTTCGCAACAAATTTCCCGACGTTGTCATTATTGAAAACACCAATAACGTCGGTTTTTCCGTGGCCAATAACCAAGCCATTCGACAATCGAAAGGTGAATATGTACTTCTGTTAAATCCCGACACCATTGTCAGGGAGGACACATTTGTCAAGAGTTTGCAGTTTATGGACGACCACCCGGATGCGGGGGCATTGGGCATCCGCATGATCGACGGAACCGGCGGATTTTTACCCGAATCCAAAAGAGGCTTTCCCACGCCCTGGGTTGCCTTTTGCAAAATCATCGGATTGACTGCCCTATTTCCGAAAAGTCCCGTTTTTGCGCAGTATTACATGGGACATCTATCCTCGGAGGAAAACCAGGAAGTGGATGTGTTGGCCGGAGCATATATGTTGTTGCGGGCTAAAACGCTGGAGAAAATCGGTCTGCTGGACGAGGTGTTTTTTATGTACGGAGAAGACATTGACTTGAGCTATCGGGTGCAGCTTGGCGGGTTTAAAAATTATTACTTGGCCGATTCGGAGATTATTCATTACAAGGGCGAAAGCACGAAGAAGGGCAGTCTGAACTACGTGTATGTATTTTACAAAGCCATGGCCATTTTTGCCCGGAAACATTTTAAAGGCAGCGAAGCGGGAATTTATTTGCTCTTTATTCAAATGGGTATCGTTTTTCGGGCGGTACTTGCCGGAATGGGGCGCATCTTTAAAAAATTGGGATTACCGCTTGCGGATGCCGTACTCACCTATGGCGCCTTGATGTATTTAAAGCACTATTGGGAGCGAAATCACCGCTTTGTGAGTGGCGGGGAGTACCCGGAAATATTTTCCTATTTTGTCCTGCCTGCGTACGTATTGATTTGGATGTTATTTGCTTATTTACAAGGCGCTTACGATAAGCCTCAACGGAAAACCACAGCCATTCGGGCGGTGGCTTTCGGAACCTTAGGGTTATTGATAGGTTACGCATTATTATCCGAAGATTGGCGATTTTCACGTGCCCTAATCTTAATGGGAGCCGTGTGTGCCGCCGCAATTTTCACCGTCAATCGTTTGGCGGCGGACTGGTTTGACAAAGGAAGGTTATTGCAAAAAAGTGAAGTTTCGCGAAGATTTTTTGTGGTGGGCAACAAAAGCGAGGCCAGACGCGCCCGAAAAATCATCCGTGATGCGATGCAATTTACCTCCTTTATCGGCTGGATTCCCGAAAATGAGACGCAAATAAAAAGCGATTGGCAGATCGGGGATTGGTCGGAAATTACAAGTTTGATTTCCACCTACCGGCCCAACGAAATAGTGTTTTGTTCGGCAGACCTAACCCACACCGAAATCATGAATCGGATGCGGGAAATCCGAGATTTTGGGTTGGAAGTGAAAATCCTGCCGACCGACAGTCAGTTCATCATCGGCAGCAACAGCATTCACCAACAGGGGGAGACCTATATGCACGATGTTCGCGGACTATTCATCCCCATGTTTCGCCGACAAAAGCGGCTATTTGACCTCATTTCATCCGGGGTATTGCTGTTGTTATTTCCCTTAACGGTGGTTATAGCCAAAAGACCGGGATTCATATTATCTAGCGCCATATCCGTATTTACTGGACGAAAAACCTGGATAGGTTACAGCAAAGGCGAAGTCGCCAAGGGATTACCTGTGCTTCCACCGGGGGTATTCAGTCAGGGCGACCAACTCCGCACCCCGGCCAATGGCAACACTCAGTTGCAAAAGCTCAACTTCCTGTACGCGACCCAGTATGCTTTGAAAGACGATGCGGAAGTATTGTGGGGGAGGGTTAGGGGGTGATTTTAGACCGAACTATTTTCGGTATTCGTAGAAGTTTCGTGAGACCGGGAGTTTTTGTGCAATGGGGTTAAGGTTTAGGCGTTGAGTCGTTTAGGTGTTTAGTCGTTTTTAGACCGAACTATTTTCGGTATTCGTATGGGTTGCGAGAAACCGAGAGTATTTGTGCAATGGGATTGAATGTTTAGGCGTTGAGTCGTTTAGGTGTTTAGTCGTTTTGAGACCGAACCTTTTTCGGTATTCGTATGGGTTGCGAGAAACCGAGAAAAATTGACAATGTTGACAATGGACAATTGATCATTTTTAAGACCGAGAACATTGGGGCATCGCTTTTTTTCAGAAATCACGACACCCGATTAAAACATTTTACATACTACATTTTACATTCTGCATTTTGCATTCTGCATTTTGCATTCTGCATTTTCAACAAGTACCTAAATTAGGTCTAAATTTATTTCCCACCTATCAAAAATATGAGTCTGCTCTAAAAAGTCCCTTTCTGCCAAAATCTTCCTTGTCGGTAGATTTTTGAATCCTCACTAACAGCTGGTTAGCTGCGGTTCAAAAATCCCCTCCGCGTCGATTTTGATTGAAATCATCCTTTTTAGAGTGGA
>JAFIEY010000185.1 GCA_020832345.1 Cryomorphaceae bacterium
AGCTAGATAAGCTAAGCAGTCCATATCATTGCTGAAACGTTTGTAAAATTCAATAACGCCTTGTCCTTTAAATGATTCCATGATGTGGTAAATTTTCAGCAAATATAAGTATCAATCTTTAGACCTCAATCTTTTTTTTACTTGCATTGCCGGGATTAGTTTTTGCGCAGTGGGTACAAATACCTTCTCCCACATTCAACATATTAGATAATATTTATTTCATCAACGATTCGGTGGGGTTTGCCGGAGAAGGAGATTCTGAAATTATCACCTACGATGGGGGTAGAAGTTGGAGTATGAATCCGGGATTTAGCGATTTAAAAAAAGCTTGTTTTGTTGATTCTCTCAATGGTTTTGGAATAACAGATAATAATTTTTACCAAACGTTTGACGGGGGAGCAAATTGGGTGAGCATAAGAGATTCGCTGGAATGCACAAGATTTTTTATTCTTGAATGTGTCAATGGAAAAGTGTTTGTTGTAGGGAATAAATCTTTTCATGGTGCAGGCTATTGGTATGTTTCAGATGATGTAGGGGCATCATGGGAAATGCGGTATCAACAGGATTCTACATTATTTCTTCAGGGAAGATTTGTGGATGACCAAAACATTTTTGGGTTTTCGGTTTCCCACCAATTTAATCTAGATTTTTCTCGTACCATGTGGCATTACTATAAGTCTGATGATGGAGGTTATACCTGGCAAACTATTGATTTTTTGCCTTCGACAAATACCTCTCATGGAGTTTTTTGTCCTGATGCTGATACTTGTTTTTCGGTCGCTTCAAGACATGGCTTAGGATTACCGTCATTTAGGATTAATCAACTAGATTTTACAGCCGGTAAAGATTCGGCATTTGTTTATCAACAGCAGGAAGGGCTTCGCTTCATGGAAGGTTTTGATAAGTCCCTGTTTATTGGTGGTAGTGGCTATCTTTCCGTTTCACCGGACAGAGGCGCCAATTGGTTTACTCAAAATATAAGCTTTCTTTCACCAGGGATTCAAAGAATGCTTTTTGCGTGCCATGTATTTAGCGATAGTTCTGCTGTAATAACCGGTGCTGATGGCGTAATTATTTTTACAGAAAACTTCGGTTTGGGTCTTACGGGTCACAAGGTAACATCACCAACATTTTCCGTATTTCCCAATCCCGTCTCTGGACATCAAGAAATTAGTGTATCAGGGATAATACCCGGAACCAATTGTGTAATTGAAATTTTCGATCTTCAAGGTAAAAAGGTAAAACAGGTGTTTTCCGGGATTTCACCGGATAAGGATTTGAACATTCAAGTCAAATTAGGCGATCTTGCCACCGGAAGTTATTTCTACCGTATCCAAACAGAGGAGGGGGTAGGTCAAAAGAAAATTGTGGTACAATAAGGTAAAAAGTAAAGGCTTTGAAGGCGGACTCATAGATTATCGAGAAACCATTGCGCCCGGGATGGGAACGGAAACCCCGCAGTACCGCTCCCCATACCGGGACGCAAGCGGCGGAGGCTGTGAGGGACGAGCAGACCCCGCACGCTGCTGACCCGGTGGGGAGCGGTACGAGGCGTTGGAGTGGACAGCCCGATTAGGCGCCCAAAAATATTTCGAAGAAAATAGTGAATCCGTACTAGAGTGACTTTTATTTGACCATTGCGCAAATCCCGGAATCCTCACAACAAACGAAAGTCGTCCCGATCGGATAAAAACGGAAAGGATTTGCGGATTTTTTCCAGTGTGGCACTTTCCAAGTTCGCGTAAATCCATTGCTCCATATTGGGTTCGGCAGCGTGGAGGTCAGCGCCAAGTGGATCAATAATGGCCGAGCAACCATTGTGGGCAACGCCATTTCCGTCATCGCCAACGCGGTTTACGCCTACCACATAACATTGGTTTTCTATGGCCCTTGCCCGCAACAACGTTTTCCAGGGATAGTCTCGTCTTTCGGGCCAATTGGCGGGATAAATGGCCAGATCGTAATTCAAATCATTGCGGCTCCAAACCGGAAAACGCAAATCATAGCACACTTGCGGCAAAATTTTCCAACCTTTCACCTCCCAAATCAGCCTTTGATTTCCGGGAGCATATTTTTTTTCTTCACCGGCCATTGAAAATAAATGGCGCTTGTCATATTGCGAAAAAGCACCATTTGGGTCAACCAAAATAAACCTGTTGTAAAACGATTCGGATTCACTAATAATAAGGCTTCCACAAATATAAACGCCGTACCTTGCCGCCATGTTCTTCAACCAATTTACCGAAAATCCATCCATTTTTTCGGCATGGTTTTCGGGTTGCATGCTAAATCCTGTAGAAAACATTTCAGGAAGCACCACCAAGTCTGTATCCACGGGCATTGACTCGAGAAATCTGGCAATGGTTTTTAGGTTTTCTGATTTATTTTCCCAATGGATGGCAAATTGCAATGCTGAAATACCTAATTTTGTGCTGCGCATACGGAACGGATTTTTGTTCCGCTCAAAGATATGAGTAATCATCGAAAGAATAAACTGTGCGAACCGCTTTAATAACCTTTTTACTTTTCTTCTCGGTTCTTGAACCGCTCCAAGCCCAAAAAAAGCCATCCGTTACAGCATTATACAACGGGGGTGATTTCCCATCGGTTGTAAATTATTTTAAGGATATGGACAGCCTGGACGTTGACGAACAAGTGCTGGTGGCATTTGCGCTTTTAAATCAACAAAAGTTTGCCGTAGCCGAACTAGCCTTTGCCAAAGCATATCAGTCGGGTGCAACCGGGGTGACATTCCACGAACAATACGCACAACTCTATTTGGCACAAAACAATATTATTGGGGCGCTGAACGAATTTGATCGGGCCTTGTCTTTTGCGCCCAATAATCTGTCGATACTTCATGACCAAGCGGCGGCATTGTTTCTCTTTGAAGACTGGGTAGAAGCTGCCAAAGTATATCGACGGTTGAAAAAGTGGGAGCCCAACAATCCCAAAGTCATTTCTATGCTGGGTACATGTTATTTGGAAATGGAAGAGCCGGTAAATGCCCTGCGACTTTACGAAAATTACTTGCCGCATTTGGGAACAAGTCGTTACGACCGGGATATATTATACGATTGCGGGCGCATTGCGCGCTACCGATTAAACGACTTACTATTGGCAGAATCCTATTTTGAAAAGCTGACCCAGTTGTTTCCCAACTTTTGGGAGGGGCAACAAGAGTTGGTGCAATTGTATAATATACGAAAGAAATTCTTTTCTGCCGAGGCCATTATTTTAAAGGCGGCTTATGCATACGAAAAGGGTGATTTACCGGATGCTTGGCAAAAAAGTGGATACTGGATGACCGATGAGCTGGTATTTGACAACCACCGGGTTCATATTTATGCTTCACTATTACAGGATGACAAATACCCTGCGTTTAAGCTTTTCATTCTCGATCTTCAAAACCAACACGTTCGAGGCAAGGTTGAAGTCTTTCCCACCTCGGCAGACCGTTATTTGATTAAGCTAAAAACGACCTTGGTGGAACGAGATAAAACCTGTGTTGAGGTTGCAGATTACGCCGTTTTGCGAAGTTGCATAAGATCTTTTCTAACGATTTTGGACTGAAAAGTAGCCGTTAATAAAACATTAATGCAAATTCAATTTCAAAGTGGGGTCGGTAAATTTCTTTTTACTTAAACATTTATTATTCGTAAATTGCTGTATTTGTGTAATTAAAATGTAAATCAGACCATTTAAATAACCATAATAGGAATACGTTAATTGTTCAAAAAAATGACTATTGCATAATTTCATAGTTAAATTCACAATAAATTTTCTGCATATTAATTTTTTGTTTACTTTTGGCAATTAAACATGTTCCATCAATAAAATTCATGTTGATGGAAAGATAACTAACCTAAAAAAGAAAAACCATTATGAAAAACATGTACAAAATGGTTTTGGCCTTAGCCTTTTGCTTTGGTCAATACGCTATGAACGGGCAGTATTATTATACGCCTTCAATAACTCCCGGAAATCCCGGTGGATTAAATCAAGATGCTGAATTCCCGGTGGGTGCAGGCATTCCTGGTGGGTGGACAGAAATCCACCCAGGAAGTACAGCAACCCCTGCTTGGTCAAGTACGGCGACCATTCCCTTTGGTTTTCAGTTCAACGGGAGCCCAGTTACCCAATATAAGGTAAGCACCTCTGGTGTATTAACCTTTGATGTTACATCTGCCGTTTTACCTCCAAGTGCCAACACTGCAATTCCATCTCCATTGGTACCAAGTGATGCCGTTATGGTTTGGGGTTTGGAGGCGCCCGGAGCTAACGACAAAATCGTTACAAAAACCTTTGGTAATGCACCCAATCGTCAGCACTGGATTACTTTCTCTTCCTACGATATTCCGGGTGTAAACTGCTGGACGTACTGGTCGATTGTTTTAGAGGAAACCACGAATTACATCTACATTGTGGATCAACGTCACGCGTGTGCAGTTCAAAACCTTACCTTGGGCATTCAATTCAACAGTACAAGTGCTGTGAGTGTGGATGGATCTCCAAGCATCAACCCCAAGGCAGGTACTGACCCAACGGATGCGGACAACTGGTATTACAAGTTTATGCCAGGAACCCGTCCCGACCGCGACATGGCCGGTGCAGAAGTTGTTATCCCCGATTTTCTCGTAATGGGAGATGCGCCATTTACCATCCAGGCTGAATTGGCCAACTTTGGTGCGAATACCGTAACCAGTGCTTCGCTAAATTACAGCATTAATGGCGGTTCACCTGTTACCGCAGCTGCGCCTTCCATTAATATTCAAACCAATCAATTGGCAACGGTTTCCCACCCCACTGCTTGGACTCCGGCTGCCTCCGGCATCTATACCATTGCATTCTGGGCTTCTAACATCAACGGAGGAGCTGACGAAAACCCTGCAAACGACACGGCATATAAAACCGTACAGGTGGTGTCTAACTTTACCCAGCGCCACCCATTGATGGAAGTGTTCTCCTCATCTACTTGTGGTCCGTGTGCGCCTGCAAACGCATCGTTTAAGGCATTAATGGATCAACAATCCCCGGGTAAATTTAACAAATTAAAGTACCAAATGAGCTGGCCTGGAGCGGGAGATCCATACTTTACACTCGAAGCGCAAACACGTAGAACCTATTACGGTGTAAGTTCAGTGCCCCGCATGCAAATTGACGGACAATGGGATCAGCATGCCGGACAAGCTACACAACCCGTTATTGATGGCTTTAGAGACGTTCCTTCTTTCTTGTACTTCCGCGCGGCCTTTCAAGTGAGCGGACAAACCGTAAATGCTCAGATTGATATCACCCCATTGACCAACATGTCAGGTGATATTCGTCTGTACGCCGCTATCTACGAAAAGGTGACGACAAACAACGCGAAAAACAACGGTGAAAGTGTATTCTATGATGTGTTTAAAAAATTCATGACCAGTGATGAGGGCGATCCTTTACCCAACATCGTTGAAAACGACAAACAATCTCATAGTTTCACCTATACTTTCAATGGTTCATACATCCTTCCTCCAAGTGCACAAAACCCGGTTAATCATGCTACCAACCACACCGTGGAAAATTTTGGAAATTTAGGTGTAATGTTTTGGGTTCAGGACAACAATTCAAAGGAAATCCTTCAATCAGGAAATGCCCATGACGGACAGCTTTCCACCGGAAAATCCGAACTCAATAAAAACGAGGTTCGCTTATACCCTAACCCTTCAAACGGTGTGATCAATCTTGACTTTACTGACATCCTTGTGGATAAAGTACAGTATCAGGTTTACAACACCGTAGGTCAGGTTGTCCTAAGTGGAGAATTTACCAATGCCACTGAGGAGTATCAAAGTCTTGACGCTGGCAACCTGCCATCAGGTCATTACTTTATCCGCTTGGTTTCTCCAGAAATGGATAAGAAAATCAAATTTAATATTGCCCGATAAAAACCCTTTTTCGGAAGTAATTAAAACCCCGCATTTTATGCGGGGTTTTTTCTTTTTTCGTGGCGAGGATGTGGCCACAAATGCTTTTATTTTTGGAACGAATGTTTTTTTTATTGGAGGGTTGGGGGTGTTAAATATCTGTGTGCAATTTATCCATGCAAATTTCAAAGTATCATTGAGATTTGCGTGCTTGGATAGGGCTAAATAATTTTATAGAATATTGGCAGGCGAAGGAGGAAATATGAAAATATATGATTCTAAGTACACGACAAAAAATAAAACTACAAAATTTTATGGTAATATAAACATCTAAATATTTTTTTAATAAACTGGTGTTTTGTATTTTAGGGGAAAATACCTTAACAAATGCCCCCAATCAAAAACACCAGTTCAGACCGCAAAGATACGGACTTCCTAGCATTGTTTATAGACGTTTTCGGAGAACATCTAAATTTAGCCAGGATCCGATTCATTAATCTTTTTGTCCTTGCGCTATGCAAATCTTGTAGCGTTAATTATTCAAAAATTTCTAATGCATTTGATAATAATTCTAATGCATTGAGTAATTATAGAAGAATTCAACGATTTATGGCTAAGGTTGAGCTTCCCATGGACTTGGTATCAAAGCTTATTTTCAAACTGATTCCTAAAAACGAATCTGTTGTGCTTCTAATTGATCGAACCAACTGGAAGCTTGGTGATGCAAACATTAATATTCTCATGCTTGCAGTTAGTTACAAAAATGTTTCTTTTCCTCTGATGTTTAAAATGCTTGACAAAAAAGGCAACTCAAATACACAAGAACGAATCGATCTGATGAACAAATTCATTTGCTTATTTGGCACCAATTGTATTGACTGCCTAATTGCTGACAGAGAGTTTATTGGCAAAAAATGGGTTGGATTCCTAAATGATAACAGGATACGCTACTTTATCAGGGTGCGGAATAACTTTAAGGTTAAGTGCCCAAGAAACCAAACAATGAAACCAGCTTGGCATTATTTCAACCAGCTAAAGATTGGGCAAATATCTCATTTTTCAAAAATATTTGAAATAAAGGGTGAGCTTTGTTATTTGTCAGGTTGTAAAACAATTAAAGAGGGAAAGTTGGATTATCTGATAATAATTTCATTCAATAAGCCCGACGAAGCTATAAAGTATTATGCGCAGCGTTGGCAAATTGAATCAATGTTTAGAGCTTTTAAGTCTAGCGGCTTTAATTTAGAAGACACGCATGTAACTATCCAGGATAGATTGGAAAAATTAATTATGCTAACAATGATTGCATTTGTGTGGTGCTACAAGGTTGGCGACCATATTGACCAAAAACTAAAGCCAATTAAAATCAAAAAACACGGACGAAGAGCGATTAGTATTTTTAAATACGGACTTGAAGCTATCGCAAGATACTTGTTATCA
>JAFIEY010000190.1 GCA_020832345.1 Cryomorphaceae bacterium
GCATCATTCCCGGCAGCATGACCGCCCCTGGGTTTCTGGTACGCGGAAAGGGCGAAACCGAAGCCATCAACTCGGCTTCCCACGGCGCGGGCAGACAAATGAGCCGTACCAAAGCCAAGAAGTCGGTAACCCGAGCAGACCTCAAGGCAATACTTAAAGACCATGGAGTTACGCTTATCGGAGCCGGACTCGATGAAGCGCCCATGGCCTATAAAGACATCAATTTGGTCATGGAGGCCCAAAAAGACCTCGTTGATGTAGTGGCCAAGTTTACCCCAAAAATGGTTCGCATGGCCGACAACGGCAGCCGTGAGGATTAAAATATTGGATGGAGGCCTGATGTGTGTTTCTGTATAGCACCATTGCTGTATTCGTTTCGCCCCGGCGGATTGCGTTGTACTGTGCACCTCCATTTGATGGTTTCCGGTTGTTTTCCTCAAAACGACCACCAATGCTGTGGGTTGTGGGTTCGACTCCCACCTGCGTCATGTACGCAGTAGCTCAATGGTTAGAGCAATAGCTCAGGCGGAGGTTCGATTCCTCCACGCAATTTCGGTTTGCGTTAGCTCAGTTGGCAGAGCACTACACTGTAAATGTAGGTTGACTGGAGGTGCATTCGCTCCTTAAACGAATGTGTTTTGAAATCCGTCGGATTTGGCCGGTTGTCACAAATTGCTTCGGCAAAATGTACCAACAACCCGCATCCGACCAGTAAGTGCGCCGCTGTTGTTTGGCTAATTCACGTGCTTGAAGGTGTGCCGGGATTGCTCCCGAATAAAACCATCAACCCCGCGAATAAACCAAACTTCAAGTGTGCTTCCGTCGAGATAAAGGTGGTTGAATCCGGTCGGATTTCTTTTTTTAATTTTAAAAACGTACATCATGAAAAGAATTACCATTAAAGCATCCCAAGTGGGAATGGTTATCAAAAACCGAAAAGTCAAAAGCATTCTTCATGAAGGCACCCACTGGATTTTTAGTATCAGTCGTGTGGAAATTCACGAAGTACAAGACCTTATGTCTTCAGAAGTGGACATCGACATTCTGATGCAAAGTCCGAAAATGGTCAAAGCACTGGAAGTATTGGAAGTGCCCGACAATCACTTGGCTTTACTTCATAAAAACGGAAAGTTTTATTGCGTGCTTCAGGAGGGCAAATACGGATTTTGGAAAGACCTTCATCCTTTCAGCTTTCGTGTGTTGGATCGCACCGTAGTCGAGATTCCTTCGGATATTTCCAACCATTTATTGCAACACACCTTAATGAGACCGTTTGTTCGTCAGTTCAACGTACACAATGCCCACAACGGTGTTTTGTTTGTCGATGGAAAATTCCACTCCATTTTGAAACCGGGCACTTACCATTTTTGGAACAACGCCATCTCTATGGAGTTACAGACCGTTGACCTTCGTCGGCAGCACCTTGAGATTTCCGGACAAGAATTGCTTACCAAAGACAAAGCCGGAATCCGCATTAATTTCTTCGTACAATACCGTGTTGAGGAAATTAAAAAGGCCGTTATCGACAACAAGGACTTCCAAAACCAATTGTACGTACTGATGCAATTATCGCTTCGCGCATACATTGGTGGCTTCAACCTCGACGAGCTTTTGTCTAAAAAAGATCAAATCGCGGAAATGATTTTAGCGGCCACCAACGATAAAATCAAGGCATTGGGGGTTGAAGTCTCCGACGCCGGCATCCGTGATATCATCTTGCCGGGCGACATGAAAGACATCATGAACCAAGTGTTGGTTGCAGAAAAGAAAGCGCAGGCCAACAGCATTATGCGTCGAGAGGAAACTGCGTCAACCCGTAGTTTACTCAACACCGCCAAGTTGATGCAAGACAACGAAATGTTGTGGAAGCTAAAAGAGATGGAGTACGTAGAGAAAATTTCCGAACGCATTGGTGAAATTACCATCTCCGGACGGAGTAATGTCGTCAATGAATTGAAGGAGATTTTTGTGAAATAGTATCTTCGTTATCAACAAAAACCCCAAAGATTTAGTTCTTTGGGGTTTTCTTTAGCAAAGACTACTTTACCTTTTTGCCTTTTCGCTGAGAAATAATAAAATTGGCAATATCCTCCATTACCGCCTCATTAAAAGTTTCATCGATACTACCGTATTCATCGGGGGCGCCGGTTTCAGTCGTTTGGAATAAGTGATTGAGATTTTCATACACTTTGTATTCTACGGGCGGGTTTTTACCCGATGAAAAGGCTTTTTTCATGGCGGGAATATTTTCTGAAGAGGGAACTTGTAGGTCGCGCTTCCCGTTGATAACCAGTGTTGGAACCTCAATAGATTGTAAACTTTCCAAGGGATTGTATTTAATAAAAAAAATAAACCACGGGTTTAGCATGCTGGATTTAATGGAATTGACTTCGGCCATCATGGCACGTTGCGTATTCGGATCATCTATTTGATCTATTTCTGACTGAAAAAACGACTGAACCTTCTTCTCGGCAGTTTCTAAATCCGGGCTGCTTTGAATCAACTGAAATATATCGCGAAATTTTCCGGTGTGCTCTTCGATTTGCGTTTGACTATATCCTTGACTTTCCAGTACCAAAGCCTGTTGCGTTAAAAGTAACTGATCCATGGGAATGGCCGGGGTTGCTGCTAAAATCATAAAGTTTGGCGACTGATGTTTTTGATTTACAATGGGTGCAATAAGTCCGCCCTCCGAATGACCAAAAATCCCCACCCGCTTGTTGTGTACCTTTTTGTGATTGGCCATGGTTATTAACGCCAATGAAGCATCTTCCGCAAAATCAAGCGTTGTTGCTTCGTCAAAATCACCGCCGGACTCCCCCACTCCGCGCTCGTCGTAGCGAAAAACTGCGATGCCTTTTCTGGTGAGATAATCAGAAAGCACCAAAAACGGACGGTGTCCGAGAATTTCAGAATTTCTGTTTTGAGGACCACTTCCAGTAACGAGTACCACGCCTGGAAATTTCCCCCTGCCTTCGGGATAAGTTAGGGTGCCGAAAATCGTATCACCATTGGCATTCACAAATGACAAATCTTCCTGAACATACGGATACGGTTTTTCGGGATCTTGCGGTCGTCTGCGTTCAGCTTCAATTTGTTCGGCAGATGCGCGGGCAAACCAAATGGGAAAAGACTGATTGCCCTGTGTAAACGTACCGCTCAAACTGTCCTCCCCTTTAAAATCCAAAACCATGCGAATGTTTCCAGAGGTTTCGGTAATGACGATTTGTCCATTTTCCAATCCAACTGAAGACAGTGGTATATCAAAAGCGTGCTGATCGGGGCTATCAAATGTTCCGGAAAATTTATTATCGGGTAAACTTTTAATATGAAGGTTAATATTGAGCTTTTGCATCCCGGCATCCAGTACACCTTTCCAGCTTCCCGTGGGTTGTTGCGCCCATATTGTCGTTACCAAAAGGCAAAGTGAACCAATAAATAAATTTCGCATCATCATGGTATATTTTTAAAAATCCAAAATTAAGGAAAAACCCCGTGTCCTTTTAAACTTTTTGTCTTCAAATTTTGAGTCTGCTCTAAAAAGTCCCTTTCTGCCAAAACCTTGCTTGTCGGTAGATTTTGGAATCATCACTAACAGCTCGTTAGCTCCGGATCGAAAATTCCATCCGAGTGGATTTTGATAGATGTCAACTATTTCGGAGTGGACTCAATTTTGAGTCTGCTCTAAAAAGTCCCTTTCTGCCAAAATCTTCCTTGTCGATAGATTTTTGAATCCTCACTAACAGCTGGTTAGCTCCTGTTCAAAAATCCCCTCCGCGTCGATTTTGATTGAAATCATCCTTTTTAGAGTGGACTCAATTTTTATTTTTATTTTTTCTATTTCTACAAAATCACCCCTTTTTTTCCTTTGATTT
>JAFIEY010000191.1 GCA_020832345.1 Cryomorphaceae bacterium
AGACGCCATGACAGTTAAAGAGAAAAGGGCTTACCTCAAACACAAAAAGAATTTGCTTGTTTCAAAGTCTGCATTGGAAACGGCTTATTTAGAAGGCCTTGATAAAGGTGAGGAAAAGGGAGTGGAGAAAGGAATGGAAAAGGGAATGGAAAAGGGAATGGAAAAGGGAGTGGAAAAAAGTTATATTGAAATCATTATAAATTGCTTTAAAAACGGATTCAATATTTCGCAAATTTCAGTAATCACCTCCATGTCGGAGGAAAAAGTTGAGGAGATTTTGAGGAAACAAGACCTCTTGTAGGGAGCGAGGTGATAGACGTTTTAAATTTACCCAAATATTGAGATTTGGAGGTTCAGTGAACCATTTATTCTATCCTTGTAAAATCAATACACTTTGAAATTTCGAAGGGATTTATTAAGAAAATCAACACCCTACCTCTACTTCACCGCCTGCAAATGAACCATTTTTTTGAAAAGATCCGATTTTTCCATCAGATCGGCATAAGTGCCCTCAGCTGCAACTTCACCTTGATCAAGCAATACGATTCGGTCAACTTCGCGGATGGTGGACAGCCGATGGGCAATGGTTATGATGGTATATTTTCCTTTCAGCGCTTCAAGCTGACTTTGTATGATTTGTTCGGTTTCACTGTCGAGGGCGGAAGTGGCCTCATCAAAAATCAAAATATCAACCGCTTTGTACAATTCTCTGGCAATGGAAAGTCTTTGTTTTTGCCCGCCACTTAAATTCATCCCCTTATTGCCAAGCAGGGTGTCCTCACGTTTACTTTGATTCACAACATATTCCTGAAGAGCCGACTGCGCCATTACCTTTGAAAACTTTATAAGGTTCTCCCGATTCTTAGGCGCCCAAAATGTGACATTGTTATACAACGTATCATTAAACACCACAGGATCTTGGGTGATGTAACCAATCCGACGCTGAAAGGATTCTATCTTTAATTTGGTCGCATCCACACCGTCAATTTCCAATTTACCCTGCGTGGGACGAAGCAGTCCGCAAACTATGTTGACAAGCGTGGTTTTTCCGGAACCACTATGGCCCACCAAAGCTATTCGTTCGTGCTTTTTTACCGACAGGTTTATATCCTTGAGCACAAATTCACGATCCAAATACCCGAAAGAAATATTGTTCAACCTGAGACCTTCTTCCAAATGGGTAAAGGTAAACTCCCCTTGATCTTCCTTCCACAGACTTAAGCCTTTGGTGAATTCCTTTACACTCTCAAAAGCACCATGGGTTTGCAGGAAACTATTCCAAGCGGTTTGCAAGCCCATGGCCGAACCCATAGCACGATAAAAAAGCACCATGGCCAAGAGAATAACACTTATGGATTCGTTCATCACGTTGACCTGAATCAGGATGACCACAACAATAATCGCCACCACCAAGGGCTCTTTTATCCCGGTGCCAATGGCGTGAAGCACTCCCATAGATCGTTGGTTGTCCTCAATTTCGTCCACTTTTCGGAGGAGTTTTTTGGCGTAGAAACGCATCAATCCGGTCGCTTTGAGATAGGGAAACATGGCCACTTGCTGAATCAAAAGGCGGTGAAAGGCGTGCTGTGATGTACTGAGGGCCGAAGATTTCTTTTTTGTGGTTCGGTAAATCAGTAAAAAAACGCCATACGTAAGCACGACCCCAACCAAGACATATAACGAAAAGATGGGATTAACCAAAAGTGCCATACCGGCATAAACCACCAACATAACCATATTTCGCAATACTTGGGTAAAATGGGAAAAGCCATTGGCCACCGCGCCTACCTGCGCGCTGATGGTACTTTGAACTCGTCCGGCATCCGCCTGGGCAAAAGCGATAAACTTATAATTGGCCAATCCCATGATGGTCGTATGACGAAGATTCCTAACGAAGTAATGTCGATATACCGTAGAAAACCAAGCCTCTAAAAAAACGAAAAAACCCTTAAGTCCGAAAAAAATCAACATCGAAATCAGGACAACCCGGATGTCCAGTAGAAGTCCGAGTTTGGCATATAGATTTACCAAAAAGAATAATTTCCCAAACTCCTCCCCCGTGGCAACACCATCGGAAGTGTGACCGGCAATTTCCAGCAACGGCAAAAACATAGCAATTCCCAATCCGTCCAGCAAAGTAATAATCACCCCGGCAAAGACCAACACATAAACCCGATACCCCAGATAGGTATGAAACAGGTTGAAGTTTTTAAAAAAGCTGCGCATTTGGCAAAAGTAGGAAAGAAAGGGAATCAATTTGCGATTTTTTGAACACGTACCTCCCTCCGGTCAACAAAAAACATATCTGTGATCGGGAGGCTGTGATTTGATGATCTGTGATTTGGTGATTTGGTGATCTGTGATCTGTGATTTGGATTCGCTTAACAATTGTGAATTGATTTACACAGTTTTGAGTACACTCCAAAAAGGATGATTTCAATCAAAATTGAGGGGATTTTTGAACCGGAGCTAATAACATGTAAGGGAAGGTCGGAAGTCTGAGGTCTGGGGTCGGAGGACGGTTGAGAAGTAGTTTATTAGTCGGAGGTCGGAAGTCGGAGGTCGGTTGAGAAGTAGTTTATTAGACGGAAGTCTATTTCATGCCTAATGATTCAGCTCACAATAAATCAACATTCCCAAAGCTCCCAGACCTCCGACCTCACAGCACATTAACATTCACAGAGCCACCCTCGACAAACAAAGCAATTTTTCGCCTCAACGCCTAAACATTCAAAACCATTACCCAAAAACGCCCGGTTTCTCGAAACCTCCACGAATACCGAATAAGGTTCGGTCTCAAATTTAACTTTTATAAAAACAATGTGATGACTATTTTGCTGTCCATTGAAAGACAAAAATACTGTCATGTTTGCGCACACATATTACACCCTGCGGTACGGGATTATATCGGAAGTTGAATGGGTTGAACTCGCGATGGCCTGCGGGTATCGTCAATTGGTTATTTGCGATATCAACTCGACATCCGCGGTATTTCCCGCCATGAAAGCGGGACAAAAATGTGGCTTGCAAATCATTCCCGGCGTTGACGTGCGCAATGGAATTCAGCGATGCTATATTTTGGTGGCGCAAACTTGGTCGGGATTTGCCGCCATCAATCGGTTCGTATCTCAACACCACAACTTCCCAAAACACCCACCACAATGGGAAGGGGTACTCGTGATTTATCCTTTTCATAAAGACACGTTTTTTGCCCTGAAGGAAAATGAATATATCGGGATCAAACCCAATGAAATCAACCTACTCCCCTTCTCTCCCTGGAAATATCACACCCACAAACTGCTGGCTGCTCCGCAGATGACTTTCCGCAACAAGCGCGACTTCAATGCCCACCGACTGCTCCGGGCCATCGACAACAACTGTCTGCTCAGCAAGCTACCCCGACATGAACAGGCTGCGGAAACCGATTTGGTTCTTACCGACACCCAGTTTCGCAAGGCGTACGAACAAACCCCAACCTTAGTAGCCAAAACCGAGAAGCTACTCGAAAGTTGCTGCTTTCACTTCACCTTTGGCCAACCCCAAAACAAAGACCGCATTGGCGCAAGTGCTGAAGAAGACGCCCAACTGCTAAGAACCATGGCAGAAACCGGATTGCTAAAGCGCTACCAAAAAAGCACAGTCGAACTCCAAACCCGTCTCGACAAGGAATTGGAAATCATCATCCAAAAAGGATTTGTGGGCTACTTTCTCATCGCAGCCGACATCATTCGATTTGCCACCGAAAAAGGCTTCTTTCACGTAGGACGCGGAAGTGGCGCCAATAGTCTGGTCGCATACTGCATGGGCATTACCGATGTAGATCCCATTGATCTGGACTTATACTTTGAACGTTTCATCAATTTATATCGCGAAAATCCACCCGACTTTGACCTCGACTTTTCCTGGCGCGATCGCGATGAAGTCATCAAATATATTTTTCGCACGCACGGCGAGGAAAACACGGCGCTGCTGGCCGCCTTCAACACCTTTAAATTCCGATCTACCGTGCGGGAAATGGGTAAAGTATTCGGTTTGCCCAAAAGCGAAATCGACCGACTTGCGCACCGACAACAACCAGACGATCACCTGCAATCGCTTGTGCTCAAATACAGTAAGTATATCGAAGGATTCCCGAATTACATCAGCATTCATGCGGGTGGTGTACTCATTGCGCGCAAAGGCATCCACCATTTCTCCCCTACATTTATGCCACCCAAAGGCTTCCCCACCGTGCAATTCGACATGTACACTGCCGAAGAGGTCGGTTTGTACAAATTTGACATCCTCAGTCAGCGCGGCCTGGGACACATCCGCGATGCCGTGAATATTGTGCAGGAGAATGAAAGTCTCACCATCGACATTCACGATATACCGCGTTTTAAATCCGACCCCAAGATTCGTCAACTTTTGGAAACCGGCAATACCATCGGTGCTTTTTACGTAGAATCACCGGCCATGCGACAGCTTTTGCGCAAAATGGAATGTCGTGACTATCGAAGTTTGGTTGCCGCCAGCAGCATCATTCGCCCTGGCGTATCCGGCTCCGGAATGATGCAAGAATACATCAAGCGCTACCGGAATCCCGAAGCCCGAAAAAATGCGCATCCGGTACTGCTTGACATCATGCCGGAAACCTTCGGTGTGATGGTATATCAGGAAGACGTTATTAAGGTAGCACATTACTTCGCGGGGCTAACCCTGGGCGAAGCCGATGTCTTGCGACGGGGCATGAGTGGTAAATCACGCTCTCGGAAAGAATTTGATCGCATCAAAAAACGGTATTTTGAAAACTGCCAACAACGCGGACATTCGGAAACTTTGGCCACTGAAGTGTGGCGACAAATTGAGAGTTTTGCAGGTTACTCCTTCGCCAAAGGTCACTCGGCTAGTTTTGCTGTGGAGAGTTTTCAGAGTCTATATCTACGCGCCCATCATCCCCTCGCATTTATTACCGCCATCATCAACAACCACGGAGGGTTTTACAGCACCGAAACCTACGTGCACGAAGCTCAAAGATTGGGCGCAGACGTACAGCCGCCCTGTATCAACCAATCGGATTGGCAAAGTAGATTGACGCAAAATCGCATTTTTCTGGGACTGGAATTGATCAGCGGACTGGAACAAAAGGTGATTGGACGCATCATTAGTAGCCGACAAAATGACGGGCCATTTACCGATTTTGAGGATGTTCACCACAGGATTTTTCCAGGTCCCGAACAAATGGACATTCTCATTCGCGTGGGTGCATTGCGCACAATCGAACCGCAAAAGCAACGTCTGTACTGGCAAAGCGGCATGATGTATGGCAAAAAACAAACACGTCCGCAAGAAGGCGAATTGTTCCGAATGCCCACGAGAAGCTTCACACTTCCCGCACTTGAAGTCGAACCGCGACAAGACGCCTACGATCAACTTGAACTGTTGGGATTTGCCTTGTGCAGCCCCTTCGACCTGCTATCCTCTCCCCTGCCCGAGCACTTGCCTGCCCGTCTGTTTTCCAGCTATATCGGCAAAGACATCGTAGCCATTGGTTACCTGATCACCATAAAGCCCACGCGAACGTCCAAAGGCGAACGCATGTACTTCGGCACGTTTATCGACCAAAACGGCGACTGGATAGACAGTGTTCACTTCCCGAAAATTGCCCGGCTGTACCCATTTCGCGGCAGAGGCATCTACCGAATTGAGGGTAAAGTAGATGCGCAATACGACGTCGTAAATATCAATGTGAAAAAAATGGAAAAATTGACATAACGGACAAAACAAACCGATAACCATATTGCGCATTCAACCCGCTGAAGTATATTTGCATTTAGACTAAGTCTAAATATTTGTGTCTGAAAACGAGATTTTTACATGTTATTTTCAAAATAAAAACCGTTGGAGTGAACAAGAAACTAGACTATACGTTTTTAAATAAACCACAGATTAGCGTATGATTCAGGTAAGTGAAAGTGCAAAAAAAAGAATCGCCAGTCTTCTGGAGGAAGAGGGAATGGGTGATGAAGCCTGTATTCGGGTGAGTGTAACCAGCGGCGGATGCTCAGGGTTATCCTATAAGTTAGAATTTGTTGCCAAGCCGGAAACCGAGGACAAAGTCTTCACCGACAATGGGGTGACAATTGCCGTAGAGAAGCGCAGTTTTCTCTACCTTGCCGGAACAACACTGGAGTATTCCGGCGGCCTAAACGGAAAGGGGTTTGCCTTCAACAATCCCAATGCCTCCCGCACATGCGGCTGTGGAGAAAGCTTCGCTGTATAATTTAAAAAAAAAGCAAATCCAATATGGATATTTTAGATAAAGTAACCCGTTCGGACTACAAATACGGATTCTATACAAAAGTAGATTCCGACCGAGCTCCCAAAGGACTGAATGAGGACATCATTAGAATGATTTCCGCCAAAAAACAAGAACCTGAGTGGATGTTGGAATGGCGACTGGAAGCCTTCGAGCAATGGAAAAAGATGACCGAACCTGAATGGGCACACGTGAAGTACAAAAAACCCAATTACCAAGACATCACCTACTATTCAGCGCCCAAGAAAAAGAAAAGTCTGGATAGCTTGGACGAAGTTGACCCGGAGTTACTGAAGACTTTTGAAAAACTGGGTATTTCGCTGGACGAGCAAAAGCGGTTGTCGGGCGTTGCAGTGGATGTGGTTGTGGATAGTGTATCGGTAAAAACAACCTTTCGAAAAAAATTGGCTGAAATGGGCATCATTTTTTGCTCCATCAGCGATGCCATACGGGAGTATCCCGAAATGGTAAAAAAATACATAGGCACAGTTGTACCGCGAGGCGACAACTTTTTTGCCGCTTTAAATTCTGCCGTTTTCACCGACGGATCATTTTGCTATATCCCCAAAGGTGTGCGTTGTCCCATGGAACTTTCCACGTATTTCCGCATCAACGAAGCCGGCACCGGGCAATTTGAACGCACCCTACTCATCGCAGATGAAGGCAGCTACGTTAGCTACCTCGAAGGCTGCACCGCGCCTATGCGGGATGAAAACCAGCTTCATGCAGCAGTGGTTGAACTCATTGCCTTAGACAATGCGGAGATCAAATACTCTACCGTGCAAAACTGGTATCCCGGTGATAAAGAAGGTGTAGGCGGTGTGTTTAATTTCGTCACCAAGCGCGGAATTTGTGAACGCAACGCCAAAATTTCCTGGACACAAGTTGAAACCGGATCCGCTGTTACCTGGAAATATCCCTCCTGTATTTTGAAGGGTGACAATAGCATTGGGGAATTTTACTCCGTGGCGGTCACCAATAATTATCAGCAAGCCGACACCGGAACAAAAATGATTCATCTGGGTCGCAACACAAAATCGACCATTATTTCAAAGGGAATATGTGCCGGGAAATCAGAAGGATCCTATCGCGGTCTGGTGAAAATTGGCCCAAGAGCGCAAAATGCCCGGAACTTTTCGCAATGCGACTCCCTGCTCATGGGCGATGCCTGTGGAAGCCATACATTTCCCTATATCGAAATTAAAAACAAAAGCGCCAAGGTGGAGCACGAAGCCACCACTTCCAAAATTGGTGAAGATCAATTATTTTATTGCAATCAACGGGGGATTCCTACAGAAGAGGCCATTGCGCTAATTGTCAACGGATATTGCAAAGACGTACTCAACCAACTTCCGATGGAGTTTGCCGTAGAGGCACAAAAACTTCTGGAAGTGAGTCTTGAAGGAAGCGTCGGATAGTTTAAATCATTTTCATTTTACCAAAGCAAACATCATTTTTTCCATGTTAAAAATAAAAAACCTACACGCCCGAATCGACGAGGTGGAAATTCTCAAAGGCATCAATTTAGAAATCAAAGCAGGAGAAGTACACGCCATTATGGGACCCAATGGATCGGGAAAAAGCACCCTTAGTTCGGTCATCGCCGGTCGTGAAGACTACGAAATTACCGAGGGAAGTATTGAGTTTTCCGGAGAAGACATCATGGAGTTGTCGCCCGAAGAACGCGCACACATGGGACTTTTTCTATCCTTTCAATATCCGGTGGAAATTCCCGGTGTAAGTGTGACCAATTTCCTCAAAACCGCTATCAATGAATCGCGAAAAGGTCGTGGATTGGAACCCATGCCTGCCAAGGATATGCTCAAAAAAATGCGGGAGAAAATGGCCATGCTCGAAATGGACAAAAGCTTTATGAGCCGCGCCATCAATGAAGGATTTTCGGGCGGAGAAAAAAAGCGAAACGAAATTTTCCAAATGGCCATGCTTGAACCCAAACTCGCCATTCTCGACGAAACCGACTCCGGTTTGGATATCGATGCCCTGCGCGTTGTGGCCAGTGGCGTCAATAAATTGCGCAATGAAAACAATGCCATTCTGGTGATTACCCACTATCAACGCTTGCTGGACCACATTATTCCCGACAAAGTTCACGTTTTGCAAGGCGGCAAAATCGTTAGATCCGGAGATAAAAACTTAGCCTTAGAACTCGAAAGCAAAGGGTATGATTGGCTCAAACACGAACCCGCCATTTAAATCAGAAAAAACACAAAACGCTGGATACGTGTCATTTTCACGCATCCAAATCGTTCACCTGTCCGGAAAAATGAGCACCAATCAAAGCGTGTCACAATGGAATACAATTTAGCTTCATGACCGGTATTTACAACCCTTTACCCATAAAAAACGATTTGTCCCATGGACCAGTTTAAAGATAAGCTCCTCTCTTCGTTTATAGTTTTTGAAAACCAACTCAATGGTCAAAAAAATAAGCCTTTTCACCAATTGCGCAGAAGCGCCATTGACACTTTTGAAACCAAAGGCTTCCCTACTGTACGCGATGAAGAGTGGAAATACACCAATTTAAAACCCCTGTTTAAAAAGGATTATAACGTATTTCACTCCTCGGAGGAATCCTTGGAGTTTCGCGATATTCGACGGTATTTCCTAAGTGAATCCGACACCTACAAAATCGTTTTTATCAATGGTTTTTTTGCCTCATGGCTAAGCTCAACCACACACCAAAATTACGATGTGTGTACGTTTTCTTCCGCGCTGGAAAAATACCAGGACATTATTGATGAATACGCGGGAACCATTGCCCGAAATGAAGATAGTCTAACTGCGCTCAATACTTCCTTTGCTCGCGAGGGTGCATTTATCCACATTCCCGATGGAAAAGTCGTCGATAGACCTATCGAAATCATTTTCTTTACTACCGATGGAGACAACAACACATTTATCCAACCGCGCAATCTGGTGGTCGTGGGACAAAACAGTCAGTGCAATATAGTTGAACGCCACCAATCACTTGGCAACCAACATACAGTGAGCAACTGCGTCACCGAAGTACTGGCCAAAAAAGGCGCACAAGTTACCTATCATAAAATTCAAAACGATGCGCCCAACGCCTCCTTAATTGATTCTACTACGGTAAAACAGGAAAAGGACAGCACGGTAACGCTCCATACTTTTTCCTTTGGCGGCAAACTTACCCGAAACAATTTGGAATTTGACCTTGTTGAGCCAGGTGCGCAGGCCAACCTATACGGAATTTCTATCCTAAACGATTACCAGTTGGTGGACAACCATACGGTCGTTAACCACATTTCCCCGCATTGCGAAAGCAACGAATTATACAAAGGCATATTTGACGATCATGCACGGGGCGTTTTTAACGGAAAAGTTCATGTTTTTCCCCACGCACAAAAAACCAATGCTTTTCAGGAAAACAATAACCTATTGCTCACCGATACGGCCTCCATCGATACCAAACCACAACTGGAAATCTACGCCGACGACGTGAAGTGCTCGCACGGTTGCACCATTGGACAATTGGATGAAGACGCATTGTTTTATTTGCGCCAGCGGGGTATTCCCCATAAAGAAGCGCAGGCATTACTGATGTTTGCCTTTACCACAGATGCACTTCGAGGTTTGAAAATCGGTGAACTAAAAAACAAACTGAACCGACTTATTGCTAGAAAATTATCGGTGAATATCGATTTTGATTTATAAATCGGCAAGGGGAAGGCGAACAATGAAAGTCGTCCCCAAGTCGGGTGCAGATTCAAGTCGGATGGTTCCACCCACAGATTCAACTTGGTTCTTTACGATGTATAACCCCATACCCGTTGCGTCCGGATGATCGGAAAACTTCTCGAACAAGCCGAAAATCTTATCGCCATATTTGTCGAGGTTTATGCCGATTCCATTATCTGCAACCCTTAGTTCCAACTCTTTTTCAAAAATCTCCGTTTCGAGGTGGACTTTCGCCGGCTCGTCGGGTTTTGCGTATTTAATGGCGTTTGAAACCAAGTTGAGAAGGACAGAGTGCAAACTCAATTTACGGAAAATCACCGTTTGACCCTGAGAAAAATCCCATGTAATTTCGGCCTTACTGGCTGCGATCTGCGGTTGAAGTACATCGAGAACGGAATCCAACTCCTCCATAATATCAATGGGCTCAGGGGGATCATTTGACAAGTGTGCATTGCGGAAAATATTCTCCAAATTTTTATAAAAAATCTGAAGCTTCTCACTGGCCGAATAAATTTCTTCGGCAATTTCCTTTACCGTTTTCTCGTCCTTGGTATCTATCATGATACCCGCCAACATTTTAATACCGGCGATGGGGGTTTTTAAATTATGAGACACAATTGCAGCAAACTCGCGCAACCGCTCCAATTCTCTTTCAATGGATAATTTTTCAGCTTCGGACATGATTTTCAAAATAATTCACAAAGTTACGGCATTTACAATACGAAAACAAACTGTTTGTAGAAAAAACCTAGGTGGGGTGGGTTTAGAGAGTTTAAAAACAATAAACCAAACACCCAGATACTCGAATTTCAAACCATGAGTCTGCTCTAAAAAGTCCCTTTCTGCCAAAATCTTCCTTGTCGGTAGATTTTTGAATCCTCACTAACAGCTGGTTAGCTCCGGTTCAAAAATCCCCTCCGCGTCGATTTTGATTG
>JAFIEY010000199.1 GCA_020832345.1 Cryomorphaceae bacterium
TGAGTCTGCTCTAAAAAGTCCCTTTCTGCCAAAATCTTCCTTGTCGGTAGATTTTTGAATCCTCACTAACAGCTGGTTAGCTCCGGTTCAAAAATCCCCTCCGCGTCGATTTTGATTGATATCATCCTTTTTAGAGTGGACTCAAAATTGCAAAAAAACGACCGGCGGGTTAAACTGTCGGTCGTTTGTTTTTTTGAGGTGACGACCAATCGATGGGTGTTTCCGAAAGTTTTTTATCCGTGTATTTCCGACTTTGTTCGATCGTTTCCAAGTGGCGATCCCAGGCCAAAAATCCAACTTGCTGAACGGGCGGTTCTATGTGTAAATCACATCTTTGTATCGCCTCTTTGTATTTGTCGTAATTCGACAACACCATGGCTTCCATAATAATAGATGCAAATTTGGGCACTTTAATCCTTCGTCCGGTTACTTTATTTTTAATGTGTTCAACTGAATCCGGAACCCGATCATAATCCAGTTTATAGGATTTAAATTTATGAAGTGTGACGATAATCTTTCGATTAATATTTTTCTTTTCCAGTGTTGAGATAGGCAAGTTATCCAAAATACCTCCATCCAAAAGCAGGTTGTTACCGTCCACTGCCGGGGGAAATAATCCGGGGAGGGAAATCGACGCCCGGGTTGCTTTATCCAATCGGCCATGGCTAATTTCACGTGCGGTTTTTTCGCTGAGATTTGCGGACATACATGAAAAATTAATCCACAAATCTTCGATGTTTATATCGCCGTACAATTCATGAAGGAACTTATCCAAATCCTTTCCCTTCAAGAGGGAAATAAATGGAAAGAAATTCATGTTTTTCCTTTTGGTGGGAATGAATTTAGCAATTCGATTTGCACTGCGCATTACTTCATCCTCCTCCAAATCCATGGCAAAAAAGGCGCCGGCAATAGAACCCGCACTAGTTCCGCAAATATAATCCATGGGAACACCTTTATCCTTCAATGCTAAATATACACCTACATGGGCCATGCCCTTAGCACCACCTCCTGCCAATGCAATGCCCACAGCATTCCCGGAAATATACCGAACAACTCTGGCCATATCACACTTTCGATCCATGCGAACATGATGGTGCAAATGAACATTTCTATCCGTTAAAAAACGGGCGGTGTTTTCTGGTTTAGTTTTCCCATCTGCATGTAATAAAACCAAATGGGTAGTTTGCAGTTGATGATGACCAGTATAAAGCTTTTTTTCTAAAACCGTCGGAGTTGGATTATCAGAAAAGGATTTTATCACAAAATACATATCTGCCTGCCGCGTGGATTGCTCAAAAAACGCAGGCTCATCTGGGGTGCTAATAATGAAAACGAAATCATGGTCGGATTCTGCCTGATCAAAAAATTGCTGAACACGAGCATTAACAAGGGGATCATCTCCATTTAAATCCTTTGGTGTGACTCCCGTTACATTGTAAAATGTAGAGGCATCAATGGTTTTGCAAGTACCGGATTTTTGGATTTCCGTTTTGATTTCGGATAAAAAGGTTTTTGTGAGTGAGCCGGATTTTTCCACCAAAAGGGAAATCACACGACCGGGAGCAGAAGAATTATCCTTGCCCAATTGTTGTGTAGAACGTCTGACAATGGTTTGCATGATGCCAAAAACCAAATTGGGAAAAAGACTCAAGAACTTTTTCAAACCTAGTTCATCGAGTTGTATCAGCACAGAGTCTCTAATGGCAAAAACGGAGGATGATCTTTTTTCCTTGGTAAACACACCCAATTCACCCACTGATTGTCCGGCAGCAACTTCTCCCAATTTTGTCATTTGACCATCTTCTCCTTCCAAAACGGCGGATAATCTACCGCTGACCAAGAAGTAAATACAATCGGATGTAGCACCTTGGGAGATGATTTTCTCGCCACCTTTTACAAATTTCCAGGAAACTAAATCTTTAATGGAATCCCATTGCGATTCTGAAATGCTTCCAAACACGGGTTTCAAAACATTTTGAATAACCGAAAAATCATACTTGGGTACTTTTGGCTCCATTTTACTTTTAGTTATTTAATCACTGCGAGAAAACGACTAAGTCAAGTACAATTAGACTTCTTCTCGTCGTCGTATTTTAACGAATTAGTGTAAATTTTCTATTCAAATCTCAAAGTTTAATTTTTTGCAGCAATAATTCCAGTGCAGTTGTTAAGTGATGTCGATTAGAAATAGACTGCAACTCGCTAAACGAAATGTTTTCCTTAAAGGCAAAACCATTTTCGGTAATTTGCAGATAGGGATTATTTTCCAGTAAGAGTTTTTCTTTGGAGTGCCCAATAGAATTTAATTCGTGGACTTCAACGGGAAAGTGAATTCCCCGAATTTCGAGTTTTTGTTTAAACGAAGTATTAAAAGTTGGCGAAAGCAAATTCTTGGTCACCGAGCTGATAAAAATTGAACCCGGCTTAGCAAGGGACTCTAACCGACTGGCGATATTCACATTACCACCTATAATGGTATAATCCATTCTATTTTCAGATCCAAAATTTCCAACGGTACAATATCCGGAATGAATGCCCATACGTGCTTTTAGTCCGTGTTCAATGCCCTTATTTTTCCATTTCTTATCAATTTCCTGACATTTAACCTGCATTTCAATCGCCATGGCACAGCAGTCTTCCGCGTGTTGTTTATCATTTATAAATTGCGGATCACCAAAGAACACCATGAGGGCATCCCCAATAAACTTATCGATAGTTCCACCGTGTTTATGGGCAATAAGTGCCATATCGTTGAGGTATCCATTGAGTAAGTCCGACAAGACTTCCGGATCGGTTCGATCGGAGATTTCGGTAAAACTAACGATATCGGAGAAAAAAATAGTAAGGAACTTTCTCTTATAAGAAAGCGTAACCTCTTGCCCATTTCCCACGATAGATTCAAACAGTTGGGGCGAGAGGTATTTTTTGAGTTGATTGATCAAATTGGAAATGTCTCGGTTTTTAAGCTCAAGTTCGTTTTCCATGACCGAGCTGTGTTCGGCGATGGTTTCGTAAAGATTTTTGAGGTCATTTACCTCATCAATTAATTTTTGTTTATCCCATTGTTGGATGTTATCCATGGTTCAGGTTTGGCTTAATTTAGTTCATTTCCAATTTAATATTGGGCCACAATTTTTTAAAATTGGAAAGTGATTTTTGTTGCCATGAAACTTCATTAGAACCTTTAACCGTAAGTTCTAATCCTCCATTCTTTTTACAATTGAGAATAAACAAACTAATGGTTGTAATTCCCGAACTGTTTAAGAATTGTAAATTTTCAAAATCAAGCACAAGGGAATCGTCAAATGTGTTTCCGTGTTCCTTGAGAAAATCTGCAACCTGCTCATATTCTTTCATATTGGCAAGTCGCATAGAACCACTAAATTTTATGCTGCTGCTGTTTTCATCTAATGTAACTTCAGCGTCTCCTGCTTTCAGTGTCATAATTATTTCGTTTTCGATTGGGTTTTATTTCTTATTCAAGATGCCAACTAGGCACTTTCCAGACTGTAATAAACCTGAATTTTCACTCGGTGAGTACCGTCTTCGGAGTGGAATCTTGCACCAATTTTAATGGGGTAGTCTTTGAGTAAAAGCATGATGCCAATACCTGAACCTTCAGGACTATCGCTTTTCTCGGCCAGGGTTTGATAGTATAAACCTTCCAAATCTTCGCATTCAAGCAAATTCTTAACGTGTTTTTTATACCCCTCATAATGGTTTATGGTGGTAATGTTTTCTATTTCAATTTTCAGAATTGAATCGTAGAGCATGAGGTGAATTTTTACTTCACCACCGCGTTTTACGGAATACTTTGTAGCATTTTCTATCAGCTCATTAAAAATGGTTGAAATAGAATTTTCTAAAACTTGAGATTTTTCTCTTGTGTTGCCGTAAAAAGCTGCAACAAAATCTGCCAACATTCCGCATCGTTTCCAGTAGGAAATCATATCTATTGGCTTTAGTCGGATAAACACATTCCCTTCCGCGGGAATGCTTTCGTGGATGATATTAAAATCACCGATTACAACTTCTTCGTTCATGGATTTTTGGGTTTGTTGTGTCACCATTTCAGTCGGGTTATCATTATTTTCCAGGGGGTGTCTCATTGTGGGCAATATTTTTTCTTGAGGCAAAGTACTCATGATTCTGGTTTTTCATTTTTTTTAAAGGCAATAGCGGTAATATCATCCATGATTTCCCGTTTACCCACAAACTGATAAACATCATCATAAATGGCTTTTAGCAGTTTTTTCGGACCTTTAGATGCATTGTTTTCAAACACTTCCATAAGTCTGTCTTCTCCATAAAAAGCGCCATCGGGATCTTCCGCTTCGGTCAGACCATCGGTATAAAAGAAGTACAAGTCGCCGTGATTTAAGGGCAAATCTTGTTCTCGTAAGTGTTCACCAACATCTTCAATTAAACCAATGTAAATCCCTAAATCTTCTGTGGAAATCATTTTACATGATTGTTTTTCCGCGTCGAAATACAGGATGTTTTCGTGTTGCCCACAAACTGTGAGCTTATCTTCTTCAATTCGAGCCAAAATCATCGTTAGATTCCGAAAATCTTCCATTCTATTTCGGATATTTCGATATAAAATGGTGTTGATTCGATTGAGTGCTTTGGGCAATTCCATCCGATGGTCGTCGAGTGTAGCCCTTGTAATGCTTTGTGCCATCAACATTACAAGACCGGATTGTAATCCGTGGTCAGTAACATCGCCAATGGCCAAAATGGCAGATTTATCCTTTTGAGGTAAAAATTCGTAAAAGTCTCCACCAACTTCAGATGCAGGATCCATCCTAGCGGCCACTTCAATGCCTATTTGTGCAACAAATTCTTGTTCATTGGGCAGCATCATCAACTGGATTTTCCTCGCAACATCGAGTTCCATACCCATTCGCATGTTCTCATTTTTGAGCTGCATTTTTTCCTCGTTGGCAATATTGATTTTCTCAATTACCGTAGGAATGACATTCAGCACCCGGGAAATCATGTTGGATTCAAAATACACCGCTAAGAAAGCGAAAATCATAAATATCATCCAAACAGTGAAGTAAAGCAAAATTGGTCCGGGAACCAATCGCTTGTCTTGCAGTTCTACCAAACGTTCCTCTGCATCCAAATCACCTTTGGCCAACGCATCATTAAAAGCGGTAACTTCTTCTTGGGTAAGTAAGTGATATTCAAAACCGGGGCCAATATTGTAATAAGCCACCGCAAGACTTAGTCCACTAATAATAAACCAAATTACGGCAGTTTTCCGTCCGAGTACCGTACCGACAACAAATAAAAGAATAACGGAAAATCCGAAATCCACCAACATGCTCATTGCGGTATTAATACTTGCATGAACAATAAGCAAAGCCATCAACATGGCGATTAAGATGGAGGCCCAGGCGGTTACCTTGTCCTTTTTTATCGTGCCTTGCGTTTTCCCGGATAATACCCTAAAATTATAATTAAGCGATAAAGCATTGATTAAAATGAGAAGCGGATAGAAGATTAAATCACGTGCAGGATCGGGCAACGTACCAAAATTGATAAGTTGAATAACGAGAAATAATACCAGAGATGCTATAAAAACTGCATTTACAGCAATAAGAATTTTTCGGCTTGTATCCCGTCCCGGTTCTGCTAGCATCTGTCCTGCTTCTAGCAGAACGTCATCATTGTGATTAATATTCTCCAATGGTCAGCGTTTTTGATAAATCTTTGTTTCTATACGAATAGATATATCATCGTTGTGGGTAGAGTAATGTGATTCTGCCAGTTCAAATTCAGCTTCAATTTCAGGTCGTTGACCCATAAAAGCAAACATTGCCCACATGGTCCATTTTCCCAATCTGAGGTGATTTCCTTCCAGTACAGGACCGTTTTCAGTGCCTGTGTTTGTTGTGGTTATGGTGAATTCTTCCACCAAGCTAAATCCCCCCGTTTCAGCCAAACTATTCATTTCTAGCATAATCTTTCGATTTCCCTCATACATATCACTATGTTTTTGCACCATAGTTTTTATGACATCGGGACCCTCAAAAGTTGCATCATTAACATCCGTAACTATGAAATATCCTTGGTTGGCTAATATACGGTGGATTTCTTTTATAGCTAAATATGGCTTCAACAAGTGTATAAATAAAAATGAGGTGTGAACTAAGTCAAATTTTTTATCCTCAATTAATACATTATACACTGAACCATTGAACCATTGAATATGCGGATGAGAAAATTTTGCATAGTCTATAAGGTCTTTATCTATGTCTATACCGGTAAGATTTTTACCTTTTGATTCCGGCAACTTACTTATAAGCGACAAATACACGCCCGGACCGCAACCCATATCAAGAACATTTTGGATGGATGGATTGTTTTTTAACAACGATCGCCAAATTTTTTCCTGGGTTAGAAATAGCATCCTGGCTTGAGCCGATAACCGGGGAAGTTCATCGCCCAATGAAAGAGGTTGAAGGTATAAATTGTTTTCATCCAAATCAATGTGATAAGAACCAGCCAGCGCTTGATTGCTTTGGATGTGGTGGGCCAAATCGGGAAGTGAAATTTTGTGGTTTTCCTTTTGACGGGAAGAAAAATTCCGCATGGCCAGCACCAACTTTTTTAATCTAATGGGTTCATCAATCAACAAAACATCCACCTCCTCATCACCGTCCTTTGCTTCAAATATTTTATTGAAACCATAAATCCGATTATAACTATCGCGAAACCTACGGTGTGCACCTGCAAGCGAAGCAAATAATCCCGCCGGCTCAAAAAGTTCAAAAACGCTTTTTATTCCAAAGGCGACCATAAGACTTGCCATTTTCTTATCTCGATATTCGGGAAGTTCAGCCCTACGGGAAAATTGAACCAGATTGCGTGAATGACCGGTAATACCCAAATTTTCGAGATGTGGGTGGCCGGGTGGAAAAACAAACATGCTAACGGTAGAAACCAATTCGTTGCTATTAAACAAGCCCAAATGAAGTCCCAACTCATCATAAGGTGAATCAACAACGTAATCATCTAATTTTTGCTCTTCTACAAAAACGCGGTGTCGAAGCGCACGTATAGCATCTTTGTACTGATCAAAAAGCATCCAACGTAGAGAGAACTGATGCTGATCGTCAATTTGTTCTCTTGATTTATTATTTGGTGCCACGAGAGTTTCGTTTTGCAGTTTTGAGTGCATTGCAATAGGATTTATTGTTCCGGATGTTTTACCCGTAATAAATTCTCGAATTGTGAAATCTGAGACAATGATATGCAGTTTTCAAAACGCTTTGTAAAGTGATAATTAGTGAGAAGCATTCAGAAGAATAATTAGGGTTTCCGACAAATGTACAAATCAAAATCGCAAATTCACAAATGTGAAAAGTGTTTTTTTATTATGATAACAAATAGAAATAAAATAAATATTATATCCTTGTTTTTTAAAAAATAATTCAATTATATATACTTTTTTCTGACATCCAATATTTCTTAAATCAGGCTATATTTATCTTCCCGTATATTTTTATTTTCCAAAAATCGAACTTATTTGTCGAATTTTTTCCACAAAATGGGATATTATACAAAATTTTCAATAGGTTTTTTCTATTAAAATGACCCCCTAAAAATGGATTTTTTGAAAGATTTACACCTTAACTTCTATAAAAACATGACCTTTTAGACTGAGCGCTTGGGTCAAAGACAATTCGTCAACAACAACTGTATGGGTAAACCCAAATGATTTAGCGACTAAGCCTATCTCATAATTTGTGGGACTTTGTTGCCAGTCTGCAATTTCCGGATGCTGCTCCGGACCACTGATTACCGAAAAAATATGACCACCGCCATTGTTTATTACGACTATTTTAATCTGGCGAACCGACCCCGCCAACCAAAGGGCATTGCTGTCGTAGAAAAAAGATACGTCACCAAGAAGACACAGAAAATCAGAATTATGTGCAATCGCCTGCCCTATGGCCGTGGACAATGTGCCGTCAATCCCGGCTGTCCCCCGATTGGCGTAAATCACTTTATTTGACAATGTCGCCAACTGTGCATATCGAATCACGGAACTATTCCCCAAATGCATCACAGCTGGAGAGAATCGCATTATCGTTTGTATCGCAGTCAAATCACACCATGAAGATGACTCGTGTTTCCTCTCGTCCTCAAAATTACTTTCCATCACTTTCCAACCAACCTTTTCTATAGCTTCAAATTCCTCAACCAGTGCAATTAACACTGATGAAGGCTGACTTTTAACATGAATCGAAATGCTCCCAAAGGGTTCCGGAGCATGGTCTATTTCTTCGATATGAATGATTGGAATCCCCTCAAAAGCACCTTTAATTTTTTTCGAAACCCAATCTCTTCCTATACTCACAAGCAAATCGGGATTAAATTCCCCACAACCCAACAAAACATCAATATTCCTGATAATGTCCGATCCTTGAATATTACAAAGCCATTCTCCGGCTACCTGCCCCCCTGCCCTCATCCAGGTTTCGACTGCTGCTTGCACTTTTCCGTCTGGCTCCATTTGCCCCAATAGCAATAAAGGCCGACGACTTTTCCTAATAAGTTTCTTCGCTGACAACAATATTTCCCTACTGACAACATTTGTGGGTTGAGGACAAAAAGTGACATTTGGTTTTTCAAGGTTAATATCATCTCCATATAACGGTTCCTTAAACGCAACATTCAAATGAACCGGACCCAACAAATTTTGGTTCAAAACTGCCTTTAAAGAATCCGTTATAAAGTCAACATCATTTTCAATTTCCAGGTCGATTTTATACCTTATATATATACCATATAAATTTCGTTGTTCAATTGTCTGGCCATTGCGTTGCCCAACTGCCTCTTTTGGCCTGTCAGCCGTAAGGCAAATCAATGGCACTTTTTGGTAATACGATTCTACTACCGATGGCAGATAATTGGCAGCAGCCGTACCGGAAGTGCAACAAGCCACCACAGGTTTTCCACTGGCCAAAGCAATTCCCATTGCGGTATAGCCAGCAGAGCGCTCGTCGGGTTGGAGGTGGACGGATATTTCCGGGATTTTTTTTAGCGCGATCATAAAGGGCGCATTTCGGGAACCCGGACTCATCACCAAATGAGAAACCCCGCGTTGTTGAAGAATTTGAAGTATTCTATATGCACGCTGAACCGAACTCATAAAGCTGCAATCAAATGACGAAGAACCTTGAGTTTTTGTTCCGTTTCTTCCCATTCTTTTTCCGGGGAGGAATCCGAGGTAATTCCACCGCCAGCGTATAATACAGCAGCATCCGAAAAAACCTGCATGCATCGTAAATTGACATATGCCGAATGTTTTTTTTCGCTGTCTATTCCCAAGCCTATATATCCGGCATAATACCCTCGTTGATAACCTTCATTTTTAAGAATAAAATCTCTGGCTAAACCCGATGGATACCCACATACGGCAGGTGTAGGATGAAGGTGGTTCGCAAGAGAAAACGGATTTTGTTTTTCAACTCGATCTGCATGAATCTCAGTACACAAATGAACCAAATGTCCTGCACGCCTGGTATAGGGACCCTTTTCAACAATGTCTTTTACCCCAATAGATTGAAGTCGCTCCTTTAAGTACCGGGTCACCCAACCTTGTTCTGCACGCTCCTTATCACTCCAGAAAACATCATCCGGGCGTGAGACTGGCCACTGGGTTCCAGCCAAACTCATGGTTTTTAAATTATTGCCCTCGGTTTCCAAAAGAAGCTCTGGTGTAGCCCCAATCCAACATGCTCCTTCGCAAAACATAACGTAAATAAATGCGCCCGGGAAATTTTCACATAAATTATTGAAAAATTTTAAAGGCGTAAATCCCGATGGAATCGGTACAACTTTATATCGCGAAATAACAATTTTCTTAACCTCACCTGCGTCGATTAGATCCTTGGCTCTTTTGACGGTATTAAAGTATTCAGCCTTTCCTATTTCCTTTCCTTGTTTATAATCACTAAAGGTAAGCGAATCTAAAACACTTGAATCGGTTTTAGAAATATTGAAATACCGCGGATTGTCATTTTCAAAGGAAGCCCATACCAATTGGGCCACCTCAGCGTCACACGATTTACAATCATAATAATTAACGGCTTGATCTCCGGGAAACCGACATGCTAATATGGCGTCTGATTGAATCATTTGATATCCAATACAATGTTGGTAAGTTTACAAAGACTGATCAGTTGGTTATCCTGATCGGTTATTCTAATTTGCCACAAATGGGTGGTTTTGCCTTTGTGAACAATTTCTGCTCGGGCAGTAACCTGACCTTCCCGAATGGTTTTTAGGTGATTGGCGCTAAATTCCAACCCCAGCACTTTTTTATTTGGCTCGGCAAAAACGTGACTGGCAGCACTGGCGACAGATTCTGCCAATGCCATAGAAGCACCGCCGTGAAGGTATCCGTAAGGTTGATGAACCCTGCTGTTTACAGGCATTACAGCTTCAAGGTATGTGTTTCCAATGGCTGTATATCTTATTTCCAGAGTGCCCATAAGGGTGTCTTTGGTTCGCACATTTAGTTCGTGCAAAATCGCGTCAAAATTCAGATTCTCCATGCGTGCAAAAATAGAAAGGATTTGTGGTTATTGCGAATTCCATCGACGTATTCCGCGCAAAATAATTTTGAGTCTGATCCAAAATGTCCCTTTCTGCCAAAATCTACTTTATCCATAGATTTTGAATCCTCACTAACAAATAGTTAGCTCCGGATCAAAATTCCCCTTTGCAACGAATTTGATTGAAATCATCCTTTTTGGAGTGGACTCATTTTATAACTTTGCACAACACCCCACAGCACTTAAAATGACTAATAATAATCATGTTTATCCTAAAGAATTTTGCGCAACTTTGCCGCATCAATAAATCTTAACACAAAGTCTCGTCGAAAAGACTTTTTTGAGTAAAAATATGTACTGACAATATGAAAAACTGGAAAAAGAGAAGTAAAGCCGAAATCAAAGAAATGGTATTTTCAGCGCTAGATGAAAACGTCAATTTTATAGAGAGCAACGTTATTGGGATTCCAGGTTCACGTTTAGATCCAAAGGTGTTTTATCAAGACGCACCATTCCTTGCAGAAGCACCTTTTTTATCAGCCCTAATTCGGAATCCCAATCACATTGGGTGTCATAGTTTAGGGGATTCGGAGCCGTTTTTTGCAGGGACCCAAAAAATTGAATTGGAAACCCTCAGGATGTGTGCGGAAGATATTCTTCGCGCAGAACCCAATTCCACCGATGGTTATGTTGCAAGTGGTGGAACAGAAGCGAATATCCAGGCGGCATGGATCTATCGCAATTATTTTATGCAGGAAAAAGGCGCCGACACCAAAGAAATTGCATTGATTTGTTCTGCTGACAACCACTACTCTGCTGCCAAAGCCGCCAACCTTCTAAACATTGATTTCGTGCGCATTGCGGTGGACGACAATACGAGAAAGGTTCAATCATCGGATTTAAAGAAAAAAATTACCCAACTCAAGGCAGGGGGTGTAAAACACATCATCGTCTTTGCCAATATGATGACAACGATGTTCGGAAGCGTCGATCACCCAGACGACTATGTACCCGTTTTAAAGGAAGCTGGAATGTCGTATTTCATTCATGTTGATGGAGCCTATGGCGGATTTGTTTATCCCTTCAACGGAATAGAACACGGGTTAGATTTTAGCCATCCGGGAATAAATTCCATCACCCTTGACGCCCACAAAATGGTGCAAGCGCCCTATGGAACCGGTGTATTTCTCATTCGCAAAGGATATATGCATTATGTGAGAAGTGACGAAGCCTCCTATGTTAAAGGGCTCGACGCCACTTTAATTGGTAGCAGATCCGGCGCTAATGCAGTCGCCATTTGGATGATTTTGAGTACCTATGGCAAAAGTGGCTGGACAGAAAAAATCCAAACACTTATCGCCAGAGCAAAACGAATTGCCGATGTATTGACGGAAAAAGGAATTGCCTTTTATCGGGAAAAGGGAAGCAATATTGTCGCAATCCGCTCCGGACAAATACCCATTGAGGTTATTGAGGGTTTTCATTTGGTTCCCGATGATCACCACAATCCAAGATGGAATAAAATTGTGGTTATGGAACATGTTACGGATGAAAAGGTTGACGCTTTTTTAACCGCCATTAATAGACAACATTACAATTAACGGCAAAGCTCCCGCAAAATATCCGGCAATCACCTCATTTAAAGTGTGGGCCTGCAATTGAAGTCTGGCCCACCCGAGGATTCCACCACCTAAAATAGCCACACCCAAAATATGGGGAGAAAAATGACTGCCCGACATGGCCAAATATGCAAGTAACGTAACTAGTCCGGCAATTCCTGCGGCGTGTGCGCTTATTTTTAATTTTCTCAAAAACATGATTTGCACAAAAATCGTGATGCATGCGCTCAGCATAAATAGGTATAGCAAAGGTGTGTTTTCTACAGCCTTGAGCAATTGGGCTGTGAAATAAAAAAACACCGCTCCCATGGCAAAGGGCACTTTCCTATCACTGGCCCGCTTCATCAATAACGACTTGATGTAGCCAAGGCGAAATAAAATAATACTGGTAATTAATGGCAATAAATATGTGCCAATCACCACCAGTAATATGATGCGCCGATGGGCTTCTACCGGCAAAAACTGACCGCGAAATTCCAATATTAAATAAACACCCAGAATGGGCATTATGGAAGGGTGGAATATATAAGAAATTATCTGGGCAACTGATCGCATAAGCTTATATTTCTTTTCGCAGACGGGCAACCGGAATGTCCAGTTGTTCCCGATATTTTGCCACGGTCCTTCGTGCAATGGGATAGCCTTTTTCCTTTAGCAATTTGGCGAGCTTCTCATCGGTGAGGGGCTTTTTCTTGCTTTCTTCGGCGATACTTTCTTCCAGGATTTTTTTAATTTCACGGGTCGAAACTTCTTCACCGTCTTCATTGGTCATCGATTCGCTGAAAAACTGCTTGATGAGAAAGGTTCCGTAGGGTGTCAGCACGTATTTGCTGCTGGCCACACGAGATACAGTGGAAATATCCATGTTGATTTCATCGGCAATATCTTTGAGAATCATGGGGCGAAGCTTCTTTTCATCACCAGTGAGAAAGTATTCCTTCTGGTAATTCATAATGGAAGACATTGTAATGAGCAAAGTTTGTTGTCGTTGCTGAATGGCATCTATAAACCATTTGGCGGCATCGAGTTTTTGCTTGACAAACTGAGCAGCTTCGGCTACCTTTTTATCCTTTCTGGTACCCTGTGCTTTATAGGCTTCCAACATATTTCTATATTCAGAACTCACGTTAAGTTCAGGAGCATTTCGGGAATTGAGGGAAAGTTCAAGTTCACCTTCATTTATTTGAATGATAAAATCCGGCGTGATGGCCTGCGAAATGGTTCGCCCGCTTTCGATGGAATTCCCGGGCCTGGGATTGAGCTTGGAAATTTCCTCCAAAACCTCCCGCAGTGTATCCTCATCAATTTCCAATTTACTCATGATTTTCTCAAAATGCTTTCTGGTAAAAGACAAAAAAAGCTCATCAATGATTCGTTTGGCTAAAATCACTTTTTCACTTTGGTTGCGGCGGCTCAATTGTAGAGACAAGCACTCCTGAAGATCTCGTGCACCAACCCCGGCAGGATCGAGTTCCTGCACCTTTTTTAGCAGGAAGTTCAATTTCTCGGCAGTTGTCATCACACCGTGGGAAAAAGCTAAATCGTCGGTAATTGATTGGATATCTCTACGCAAATAACCGTCCTCATCTAAATTACCGATGAGGTAACGGGACAGAAATTGATCCTCCTCGTTGAGTTTTTTCCAACCAATTTGCTCGTTTAGCGTATCGTAAAAACTTTTGGAAGTCACCACCGGAGCTTCATATTGATCGTCGTCGCTGCTGTAGTTATTGCTCTTCAAGCGATAGTCGGGAATCTCGTCGTCCGACAAATACTGATCCACATCAATATCGTCAGATTCGATGACATTATCGCTATCGTAATCGTCGTTATCGCCAAAGTCATCGCGCATTTCGTCCTCATAAGACTCCTCCTCCAAGGCGGGATTTTCCTCCAATTCTTCTTTAATTCGTTGCTCCAAATCTTGCAAGGGCAACTGAATCAACTTCATAAGCTGAATCTGCTGTGGCGACAGCTTTTGCGACAGTTTAAGGGATAACGATTGCTTGAGCATAACAATTGGTTTTTGCTTTGTAGGATACGAATATACAAAACAAATCTATTCGATGGCTCGATTTTTGATATGTCGGTGAAAATTTTTTAAAAAAATAATAAACTGCTGTCGCCATAGCTCAGAAAACGATAATCATTTTCCAAAGCATGGCGATAAATGTGCTTCCAATTTTCGCCAACTGCCGCAGCTACTAACATCAATAAGGTAGATTGCGGTTGGTGAAAATTTGTGATCAATGCGCGACAAACACGAAAGGAATAACCGGGTACAATCATTAAAGAGGTACGTGCATAGGCTTTTCCTCCCGAGTGGTTCAAAGCCTTTTCCAGCGCATCGACGGCTTCAAGCAAAGGAATCTCTTGCGGCAAATTATAACAATCCCATTGTTCCAAGTTCCAATTAAAATCACCGGAAAGTGCCTTTACCCCCATCCAATACACCGATTCTAAAAAACGTAAACTGGTAGTGCCTACCGCAATGCGCAAGGCAGCAGCACGACGCAAGTCCCTAACCACACCCTCGTCGATCACCATTTCCTCAGAATGCATTTTGTGATCCATTAGACTATCGGACTTAAGCGGCAGAAAAGTTCCACCACCCACATGCAGTGTGAGCTTACTCATGCCAATACCCTTTTCCGCCAACTGACCCAAAACCTCATTTGTGAAATGTAATCCCGCAGTAGGTGCAGCCACCGAACCCTGACGTTTGGCGAACACTGTTTGATACCGCTGTTTATCACTTTCCACCACTTCCCTTCGGATATATGGCGGCAAAGGCACCTTGCCCGCGGCATCCAGAATTTCGGCAAAGGCAATTTCATCGTCCCATGAAAACGCCACCAAAAATTTTCCTTCCAATTGATCGAGCTTCTCCATTCTTAGGAGAATTTCTCGTTTGCCAACATTCACCAAAAGAGGAACCTCTCCGGATTTCCAGTGTCGGGCACCACCAATTAAACAGTAAAATTCAGCATTTCTCTTTTGCTGCATGACTTGCTCTACCGACTTTCCTTCGGGAGCTTCCAGACAAAAAACCTCAACCGCACGATCTTTATTTGGCAAAGACGCCAGTATTCTCGCCATAACCACTTTGGTTTCGTTAAAAAACATTTGTGTTTCGGCGGGCAGATAATTAGGCAATTGCCAAAAATAGTCATCGGTGATTTCACCATTTTGGTAAACCAGTAATTTGGATCTATCACGCACACTTAGAGGCTGAAAAGCTATTTTTTCTTCCGGCAATTCATAGGTGAAATCCGCGGGTGCGGGCAATGAAATCATACGGTGTAAAATTTGGGCAAAACTACAGGGAAAACATCATAACACTTCAATCCGGCACCACCATTCTTGGAATATGTTCGGGTAGCCGAGTAAGCAATTCGTAATTTAGAAAATTGGAAAATTCACCAAAGGAGGCAACCGTAATTTCCTGCTCCCCCTGATGTCCGATAATCACAACTTCATCTCCCGGCTTCACACCATCTATTCCAGAAACATCAATAGTAGTTCCGTTCATGTTTACTGTTCCCACAACCGGCACCCTCTCTCCCTTAACCAAAAGCCGTCCTTTATTGCTTAAACTCCTAAAAAATCCGTGTGAATAACCCACGGGAATCACAGCAATTTTCATATCCTGATGCGCTATATAACTGGTTCCATATCCGATATACTCTCCCGTTTTGACATCTTTGACATTCATCACCCGGGTTTTCCAAGAAATAATTCGCTCAAGGGGACTTTTTTTCATGGGGCGATTACCACAATATTCAATAAAAATTTCCGGACTGGGCCAAAATCCGTATTGCATTATGCCCAGGCGAACCATGTCGTATCGGGTATCGGGGTAGCGAACCAATGCCGCTGAACACGCGAGGTGACGACAATAATTTTTAAACCCCGCTTCTTTGAGCATTTTGTCAAATGCCTTAAATCGCTGCCGTTGTTTCTTAATGCGCAAATAATTAGCAATCCCTTCGGCACCGGCGAGATGCGAACATAAGCCAACCACCTCAAAATGTTCCGAATTTTCTTTTATAAGCGAAATTACTTCTTTCATTTCCGAAAAGTTGAAACCCGTACGGTTTAGGCCCGTTTCTGCTTCGAGGTGGATTCGCGCAGGCTTCCCTACCTTAATTGCTTCATTTAAAGCCATCAGCAAACGTCCCTTTGAAAAACAAAAAAAAGAAATCTCCTTATCTATGACCCAGTCAAAGGCATTTGACGCAATTTCACCCATAATCATTATATCGCTTTTTCCATTGCCCGAATGGTAAACCCGATATGCTTCATCATCACTAAATACCGAAAAATGATTGATGCCACAAGCCTCTGCCATGGGCACAAAAATTTCAATACCGTGGCCATAGGCATTTCCCTTAACTACCGAAGAAATACGTATTCCCTTTTTACCCAATAGCTTTCGGACAAAGGCATAATTAGCATTTAATGATTGTTCACTTAATTCGATACACGAGGTTGCATTCATTCAAAAATTTCTTTTATCGGAAGAAAAAAACTTCCTATTTCGACATTAATCAAGACCCATTTTATCCCTGTAAATCTCAAAAAACAATCCACTGCCTATGGGTGTCAATTCATCCGGAAAATCATAGGTGGGATGGTGTAGTACAGGTGTTTCCTCTCCACTGCCAAGACAAAACAAAGCACCGGAGGTCAACTTCATCATTTCACCTACATCTTCACTCCACCGAGTGGGCGTCTTCATCATTTCTACTTCACACTGCATGGATTTTGCCGCTTGTAAAACACAATCGACATCCGATTGGCGATTGACCACCGCAGCAAAGGGTTCGACCCTTTCAGATTCCATTTTCACTCCGTGTTTTTCAGAAAATTTTTTGGCCTTTTCCAGCAATTCATCTATCATTTCCTCTAAGGCATCATCGGTTTCAGATCGCAGGGTTAATGCGAGATTCATTACGCCCGGTGTTGTACCGAAAGCCGGATCACCCAATCGGGCGTGTACCAAAGTTGAAATCTTATGTGGTGAATCCTTTATTTCTTCGTATTGCAAATACGGCATCAGTTCGGACAAAACAGGCAAAGGGGAAGTTCCCGCAAATGGTTCTGCTGCATGGGAAGTTTTCCCCCTAAATCGCAACCACAATCCCGTAGAAGCCATACACATACTTCCTGACTTTACCAGCACTGTTCCCATTGGATGTTCTGGTAAATTGTGAAGTGCAAAACAGGCATCTGCATTAAACGACTTAAAAGCCTGACTTTTCACCACCATTTCCGCACCTTCACCAACTTCCTCTGCCGGTTGAAAAATCAAACCGACAGCACCGTTTTTCGGCGGGTATTTCTCAACAAGCATACCCAATCCGCAAACCATAACCATGTGGCCATCGTGTCCGCATTTGTGGGATGTTCCTGGATTTTTTGATCGATGGGGCAAATCCTCGTTTTCCTCTTCAATGGGCAGGGCATCCAACTCGGCCCGAAAAAGCAACCGTTGTCCGGGATGTCCAGAATCCATAACGAGCAAAACCCCGGTTCCACCCAAACCGGTATGAATGGAAAAACCCGGTAAATATTTTTTAGCCCAATGAACAATTCGCTCGGCAGTTTTCACCTCTTGATGACTTTGCTCCGGATTTTGATGGATTTCACGGCGCAGATTTTTAAGGATTTCCAACTGCGCAGGCTCAAGTTTTATTGCTGCCATCTCATTTCCAAATACTTGTTTGTAAACCCTAAATTCTCATATAGGTGCCGAGCGGGGTTATCGGATTCCACATGTAAAGCCACCCCTCCATCGCAGTGTTTCAGTGCTTCGGTCATAATTTTTTTTCCTATCCCTTTGCCTCTGGCACTCCCGTCCACGGCAATATACACGAGAATATTGGCGGGAATATACCCTTTCATCCCAGTGTGATTTATGATGGTAGCTCCGAGCAATCGCCCGTCTTCATAGGCAATTACACCAAAACCACCCAGCCCATTACCGCGCTTCATGGCAAAATCCATACAAGCCTGAATTTGATCTTTCGGATCACCGTATTGTTCCAAATGTTTAAAGAGAAAATCAATGATTTCTGACTCTGAAAATGCCCATTGAGGGAGATTATCCGAATGGATACTTTGAATATTCATAGTTTATCTTTTCCGTAAGATGCTAAGGTACGACTTAAATTGGCGAGTTTCCAAATTCTAACTACATTCGCAGAAAAAATGGCCACCTGTCCACTTTGTCAAAACATATTAAACAAAAAAATCGATCCAGAATATTATGATTGTGGTGGCTGTTGGGCATTGGTAAAAAAAACGGAATACCTGCCGTCTTCAGAGGAAGAAATTTTGCGTTATCAACTCCACAACAACGACGTAAATGATCCCGAATACCAAAAATTCACCGCACCAATTACCGACCACATTTTAGCGAATTTCACAAAGGAGCACATTGGATTAGACTTTGGCAGCGGAACCGGACCGGTCATTACAAAAGTATTGCGCGACAAAGGTTATTATGTGATTCCATACGATCCATATTTTCAACCCGACACATCTGCACTCTCCAAAAAATATGATTTCATCGCCAGTTGCGAAGTTTTTGAGCACTTCCACCACCCCGCAAAGGAAATGGATTTACTTTGTAACTTACTCAATCCGGGGGGACATTTGGTAATCAAAACACATATATACAATGGTCAAAGTTTCCCCAATTGGTATTACCGGAAAGATCCAACGCACGTTTTCATATATCGCTCAGACACCTTTCGATATATTTCTTTGCATTGGGATCTTGCGTTAATTCATATTGACGAAAGGTTGATTGTGATGCGGAAAAATTAAAATTTTGCCAACCAGATTAAAAACACAAAACCAATGCTGTTACTCCTTATCAACATCCTTTGAAAAAAAAGAAAACTCGACCCCGCCATATTTTCGGTGTTCAAAAAAGTATGGGTGATCTTTAAAATTTTGTCTGCGATCGTGCTCCACAACAAGAAACCCGGCTTCTTTTAGCATCTCGCGGTCGAATACCATCCTAATAACCTCATCATATTCTGGAAAGTCATAAGGTGGATCTGCAAAAATGAAGTCGTATTTGCGATAAGCCGTTCGCAAAAACCCCAAAACATCAGCCCTTTGCAAGGTGATATTGGTAATGGACAAATCCTCAATGGTCTTTTTCAAAAACTGAATGGTCGCTCCGTGATGATCCACCGCAGTTACGGAGGCCACACCCCGAGAAAACAGTTCCAGGGAAATACTTCCAATTCCACAAAACAAATCAAGAACTTCCATGTCCTCGTAATACACCCTGTTGTTTAGAATATTAAACAAGCTTTCCTTGGCCATATCAGTAGTAGGACGAACGGGCAAATTTTTGGGTGCCCGTATAATTTTACCCCTTAGCTTACCGCTTATGATGCGCATAAATCATTTTTTCTATAAATACATGTTCCTGTTGCAAACCCATTTTCCCCAGCGCTTCATCAATGACAACATTTCCCGAAAGAGGCTGAACAGTTTTTACAAACCGTGAAAAAGCATCGTTAATTTCGGGCAATGTAGCTTCCGGGCCTCCAACCCACAGGGTTGTTTGTAAAGCTTTAATTTTCAACTGCTCCAGCGCCAACAAAAGAAAATACTCCAAATCCGAAATATAGCCAGAAGTATAAGTGGTGTGTAGTTTTAAGTCCCCATTCTCATAAACCAGAATTTCTGTGTTGCCCTTTTCCATTAGCAAAAAAGCGTGATTCTCCAAATCGTTGGGAATAATTTTCCGTAGTGCATGAAAAAATTCCGGGGTTCTTGCCATGGTAAAATCTTCCGGAAATGCCTCCAGAAGTTTCATGTCATCACCAAAATTAATTTTTTGCGTTTGCACGAGATAAGGAGGAAGAGCGTGGATACTTTTGAGAAGTTCTAAGGAATTATTTGGTGGAAACGAATTGGGATAATGCGTAAAACAGCCACCCTGCCAACAGAAAAAATGAGTCAATTGGCCGGAGAAAAGTGCCGGATATTGTTTTTGGATTTCTCGCAACATTTTCGACGGCCTGTCTTCTAGCGTCCATCCCCACCTTCCGGCATTTATCAGACTTCCATTTTGGTCGAATGCGGTAGCAGTAGCGCTCATTTCTGTAAACCGCCATTGCAAAAAAGAAATCCCGGCCAGCATTTCAGCTGTTACCGGGATTGAAAAGCTATTTTGAATTACCCAACGCATCTACCAGTTTCCACTGATACTTGGTTCAGCGATATTACCGATTTGCAACACAAAGTCGTAATCAAAAAAATCGCCGTACTCTTCCTCCAAATCGGATAAAATCCATTCATCTTTGGCGTAAACCTCAAAAGTGGGTAGTCGGGATTCACTTCGATAAATATTGCTGCTCGCAATGTGAAATTCCTTTTGACGATTGGAATACGGCACATATCGCAACTTCTCCAAATCGAAGTCTTTACCAAAGAGATGCTGCTTGACCGGAACTTCGTCAATGACTCTGACAACCACAGTGTCCTTATTCATTTCCTGCTGATACACCTCGTTGTAATAACGAAATGAAGAGTCTTTCCGCTCCTCAATTTTCACATAGCCGGTGTCAGCAAACAAAAACAACTCATCGAAGGAATCCGCATAATCTCCGGTTTCGTTCCGATAGGCAACTTGCAATTCCCTTATTTGTTCCAAGCGCTTTTTCACCACTTCGTGTCTTTCCTTTCGGATATCATTAAAGCGAATCGGCTTGTTTATAGATTCGTAAAGAATGTAAATCAACATTGCATTGATGATTATCAATCCAATTTTTATTCCTAGTGCGGCCTTTTTATTCATGACGGGCGTAATGGGTTTAAACGGGTCATTATGATTAATATGATTAATTCGTAAAACATGTATTGAGAAAAAAGCAGGTATTACAGCTTTTTTTCATCATCGGTTTTCAACAACAATAATCGCACGCAAAACTAAGACTTATTTTGCTATACAAAAAATGGTTTTTATGTTAACAATTTTATTGATTTTATTTTATACTTTAGCCAAAATTTAAACCAAAAATTATTTAAACAAAATTATCTCATGGAACAAAACAAAGTTGACAGCTACCTGATGGCAAATGCCAAATATTTTGCTTCCGATCAAATTCCGGCAGTTCGCGATCACCTTTTAAGGTTACCAGATGACCGTATGGTTCAACTGCAATCATTAGGCCTAAAAGATCCAACCACCATTTTAATTGTTTCGCTTTTGGCCGGTGGATTGGGTGTAGATCGTTTTATGCTGGGCGAAACCGGCTTAGGTATTGCCAAGCTTCTTACTTGCGGTGGACTTGGTGTTTGGACAATTGTGGACTGGTTCATCATTATGGGAAAAACCAAAGAAAACAATCTTGCCAAAATCGGCGCGCTTTCATAATGGTTTCAAATGGGGGTCTTTTTCCCTGTCTAAAAAGTCTCCAAAATGACCACACTCGTCAATCAAAAGCGCAATATCAATCGGTTTTATATACTGTTGACGGCGCTTTTGATTGCCGGGGGGTTATATCTTTTTATCCCCTTTTCCTCCTCTCAACCTGATGTTGGTTTTTGTCCATTGCACAGCACAACGGGTGTCGCTTGTCCGGGCTGCGGAACGGGTAAAGGCGTTCGGGCAATTTTCCAATTGGATTTATATAAAGCATGGATGGCCAACCCATTTTCATTTCCTTTGGCCATGTTGGTTACCATAGCACCGTTTTGGATCACATTTGATTTATGGCGAAATAATTACAGTTTTTTTCGTTTTAGTCATTGGGTTAATGTAACTTTGTCAAAGTCATACTTTTTTGCACCCATTATTGCGCTATTAATTACCAACTGGATTTGGAACATATTTAAATACACACTATGATTTCAGCACCCGACTTACTTCGACCCGAGCCTTCTTCCATCAGTTCTGAGCGCCGGCAGGAAGCAGCAAACTCCTATGTGCTAACTTTAATGGCCGTCATGGTAGGGCTGCCCTTCCCCATTTTAAATCTCTTTGCCTGCCTAGGATATTGGGCTTACGCCAAAAAAAAATCAGTGTTTGTGCGCTTCCATGCCCTACAGGCCGTTTTAACCCAAGCCTTTGTTATTCTTGCTAACACCATCGCGATTGGCTGGGCGCTTAGAATCATCTTTTTATCAGATTACTACTGGACGCGTGAATTTTTTGTGTATCTAATATTTGCCGGGTGCATCAACCTCATCGACACCATCCTCAATATTGTGGCTGCAACCAAAGCCCAAAAAGGAGAGTTGTTTTTCTTTATTTTCTTTGGCCGACTGAGCTATCATTTAACCTTTGGAAAAGAACTTGCACAAGTAAATGAAATGGCCGGGGTGGAAAAAGAATCAACACAAATTTCAGATTAATCCGCTATGAACAATTTATCGCGCGAAGCCATCTTAGGAATTATTTTATCCATTGCACTTTTTACCGGAATTTATTTTTTACTTCCAGAAATGGAACCAAAAAAAGAATTGATTTCCTTTGAGCAAGAAAAGGAATTGGGAGACAAGCTAATTGATTTGATTTTAAAAGATGAAAAGAAAATAAAGTCCGGTGAACTCTATGATCTCACCGACAGCATATTTCAGCGACTTAGGGAGTTTCAGGACGAACAATATCGGGATATTCCCTATCAAATGCATTTGGTGAAAAACGCAGAAGTTAATGCAATGGCGCTTCCCGGCGGTCACATCGTCGTTTACACTGGCATACTTAAAATCATGGATCACCCGGATGCATTTGCTGGCGTGGTGGGTCACGAAATGGGGCATATTGCCCACCGCCACATTGTAGATCGACTATTAACATCCGTTGGCGTAGGCGCTTTGGTGACGATTATTGGTGGTGACCCAGGTTTGGCACATGAGGCCATTCACCATTTAATTCATTCTGCATTTTCGCGCAAACAAGAAACCGAAGCCGACGAATTTGGTTATGATCTAATGATAAAGTCCGGTTTTGCCCCCATATATTTATCCAAACTTTTTGCGAAATTTGAGGAGGAAATCCCCACCAATGACATTCCGCCCATACTCCATAGCCATCCAAAACATAAAGACCGTATTACCACAGCATTTTCTTACCCACTTCCCGACGATTTTGAACCCGCAGGTTTTTCCCAAGATCGTTGGTTAAAATTGATCGATTCGCTTTGAGTTACTCGGAGTTTTCGCCGACCTTTGTGGTTCGAGGAAACTAACACTTAAGCCTACCCCCTTTCATGTATCTATCCCAGCAAATTGCCGACGCACTTTTCAGTTGTTTTACTGCCGGTTCGCCCACAGAAGACCAACGAGGTGCAATGGAAAAATTGGGTGCGTTTTTAGGCGGACAAGATCATCAAATGATGGTTTTAAAAGGTAGTGCGGGAACAGGGAAAACCAGTTTAATCAGTGCGATTACGCAAGTTATTCCTGCACTGAAAATGAAATATGTGTTGTTGGCACCCACCGGTAGAGCGGCAAAGGTCATGCAAAATTACAGCGAGGTTCCCGCGCAAACCATTCATCGCCATATATATGTTACTCGAAATACTGGAAGTGGATTTTCATTTGAACTAAAATACAATCGATCAAAGAGAACCCTATACATTATTGATGAAGCCTCGATGCTCGGCGTCGATGACGGATTAAACAAAAGCTCTCTACTCCACGATGTACTCGAGTTTATTTTGTCGGGAGAAAACAACAAAATCCTGTTGGTGGGCGACCATGCGCAATTACCACCAGTGGGACAGGAAGAAAGTCCTGCCCTGGATGAGGAATATTTAAGGCGCTCGTTTTCTATATCCTTTGACACCATTTACCTTCATCAAGTGGTCCGACAGGCAAAGGAGTCGATCATACTGCGAAATGCCACCTTGCTTCGCACCATGATTGAAAACGAAAACCCGGGATTTCCCAGACTTGAAACCGGTAAAGACGTCATTCGCATTACGGACGCAATTGAAAGTCAAGAAGCATTTGATGGTGCATTTTACAATCCACTCGAAATGGAAAGTGTTGTTTTATTGCGTTCCAATAAGCGGGCGAATATGTACAACAAAGAACTTCGTGCACGCATCATGTATAAGGAAGAAGAGCTTAGTGCGGGAGATTTATTGATGAATAATAAAAACAGTTATTTTTGGCTGGACAAGACCTCGGAAGCGGGGTTTATTGCGAACGGCGATATGCTGGAAGTCATCAGACCCGGCAAAGAAGAATTCATGTACGGTCATCGCTTTCGTCATGCGACTCTTCGATTGGTCGATTATCCGGAGGCGCCAAATTTTGAAGCCATATTAATGTTGGATACATTAACAGAGGAAACACCAACACTATCGCGGCAAAAGCAAAATGAATTTTTAAAGGCATTATGGGAAGAAGAACCCGGCTTGAGCAAAGGTGCTTTTTGGGCTAAAGTAAAAAAGAATCCGTATTTTAATGCACTTCAGGTGAAGTTTGCATACGCAATAACGACCCACAAAAGTCAGGGAGGGCAATGGCGACATGTATTTATTGAACAACCCTACTTACCTGATGGTGAAGTTAAAATTAGTGATTTGCGCTGGTTATATACAGCTTTGACGCGGGCCACGGAGAAAGTATATCTATTGGGTTTTTCGGAGCAGTATTTTTCTGATTGATCCTTCCGCGAAAAATGAACGATTTTGGATAAAATCAAACAACAAAAAAACCGCCCCAAAAGAGGCGGTCTTAAACTTTTAACAAAAAGCAGAATTTAAGCGCTCGCTAAAGTGCTAACGTGCTTGGTCAACTTAGATTTTAAGTTGGCTGCTTTGTTGTTGTGAATGATGTTGCGCTTGGCCAAACGATCGATCATTGAAATGATAGAAGGCAATTGAGTCGTAGCCTCTTTAGCATCTTCCGTCCCTCTCAATTTACGGATGGCGTTACGTGCAGTTTTCGCATAGTAGCGATTGTGTACACGACGCTTTTCGTTTCTTCTGATGCGCTTTAGCGCTGATTTGTGATTTGCCATTGTTTTTCTAATAAAATACTATGTAGCCCATAGGGGAATCGAACCCCTCTTTCCAGAATGAAAATCTGGCGTCCTAACCGATAGACGAATGGGCCATAATGTAAAGTGCGTTTTTCAAATGGACAGTTACGTTTTCCAAATGGGCTGCAAAGATAAGACGGTTTTTATTTTCTGCAACCCCTGAATAAAAAAAATTAAACTTTTTACAGCTCTTTGCGAAAAATTTAATTATCTGACTGATCCATAGAAGATTGTAGAGCCGGAGAAGATGAAACATATTCTTGTTTTGCCAAAAATGCCTCGGATTCAGGATCCTTAAGTCGGGCAAGCTGGTTGTGAAACCAAAGAAAAAACTGAACACCAAAGAGAATTATTGCCAAAACGAGATGAATTGGCTGCAACATTGGTGGAAAATCAGCATAGACCAGAATAATCCCGGCAATGGTTTCCAGCACAACCAACAGCATCATAAGCGTTACCAAAGCTACGGGCTTTTCCAGACGGCGGTTTTTGTTCCAAATATACCCATTGACCAACAATAATAGAATACTAAAGGATCTGTGGACATAAAAGGTAATTCCCAATTCTCCTGCCCACAGTCCACGCTGTCCGCCTTCGTGCAATTTGTATAACTCATCCACTTGTTCCCTTACCTGAGTGCCCATTATAATTTGTGCTAAAGTCAGTGTAAGTGCAACTCCCATCCATGCAGGCAGACCTTTTTTATCAAATAAAAATCCCGAAACATTTTGCTGAACCAAAGCCATCATCATGAGAATAAGCGCTATAATAACCATAGCCCCCAACATGTGAATGGTAATGCTTCCGGGGATTAAATTTCCGTCAACCACCAATTTGCCCAACCACGCTTCAAACCCCAACATAATTAGGGCGGAAAACGCCAAAACCGTTAATAGGGTAAATCGCCGAAGGTAGTACAAGGAAACGAAGGCAATCAAAATCATGGGCAATCCGGAAAGTGCCCCAAGCAATCGGTTGATATATTCAATCCAAGTATGCAGCGGATTAAAAACGGTATAATCGTGAACAGTATATGCCTTCCAGACTTCTCTATCCCACTCTTCTCCCGTAACCATTGCGGCTTTTGCCTTCCACAGCGTATCGTTGTGAATGATCATTTGTCCTTTTGCGACTTCGGTATTCGGATGAAAAATCACCTGTTCAGTTTGGGTTGGCGGCACCAAAAGACCAAAACACTTTGGCCAATCGGGACACCCCATACCCGAACCACTCATTCTCACAACACTTCCGGCGATGACAACGAGGTAAACAAGTACCAGCTCAATCTTTAGCAGTCGCAAAAAAAACTTACGCATGTATTATAATTTACGGTAGGTTTGAGGTAGTCCACGGGCCGAATATGCACCATTATTTATTTCTGATACATTTTCCCGCAAGGCGGTAGTATCCAAAATATTTTCATCAAATACCACAGTAGCTAAAGATTTTTCAAAATCAATAGCAAATGCGACAACGCCTTCCTTTTGAGACATTTTTTTCTCAATCAGCTTTTTACAACCTGTTTCACACGTCATACCGGAAATTTCCATTTCGTAGGTCGTATTTGCTTTTGCTACCTTTGGAGTATCTTCACCACAACTCCAAAACATTAATATCGGCAATAGGAAAAATATTTTTTTCATGTTCAAATGGTCTTTTTAGAAATTTCTATAATAAAAACAGAAGCGAAGCCAAAGGAAAACGGCTTTCAATACCCCGTAAATTCTTGAACTACAAAAGTACAACCGGGGTATGATTTAGGTGAATGTTTGCTTGAAGTTTTTTTTGTTTCTCATTTTGTTAACGACCTTTGCCGTGTGGAACCCCATATCTTCAATTCTATTTTTGATTTATAAAAAGAACATGGCAAAAATTGACCTTTCTCGCAGCATTGAATTATTTTCAAGAGCCCAAAAAAGTATTCCAGGCGGTGTAAATTCACCTGTTAGGGCGTTTAAATCCGTTGGCGGATCGCCTATTTTTTTCAAATCTGCCAAGGGCGCTTACCTTACAGATGAAGACGGAAATCAATATATCGATTACATTAATTCCTGGGGGCCAATGATTTTGGGACACGGAAAAGAGGAGGTAATAGACGCCGTAAAAAGCCAAGCTGAAAAAGCCTTTTCATTTGGTGCACCAACAGAATTAGAAATTGAAGTTGCTGAGCAAATTAAAACCATGGTGCCGTGGCTCGACGTGGTTAGAATGGTAAACTCCGGAACAGAAGCCTGTATGAGCGCAGTACGTTTGGCCAGGGGATATACCGGAAAAAATAAAATCATCAAGTTTGCCGGTTGCTATCACGGCCACGCTGACGGGTTTCTTATTCAGGCCGGGAGCGGTGCGCTTACCCTAGGGGAGCCAAACAGTCCGGGCGTTACAGAGGGCACAGCAAAGGACACACTTTTGGCTCGGTTCAATGATTTTGCAAGTGTTGTAGAACTCGTGAGTAACAATCCGGAAGAAATTGCCGCGATCATCGTGGAGCCTGTGGCAGGAAATATGGGGTGTATCCCACCAAACCCGGATTTTCTCGTGGGATTGCGCAGCTTATGTGATCGGGAAAACATCGTTTTAATTTTCGATGAGGTGATGACCGGTTTCCGACTCAGTCCTGCTGGTGCTGCTGGCAGACTGGGTGTCGAACCCGATTTGGCCACTTACGGAAAAGTTATTGGAGGCGGAATGCCCGTTGGTGCCTTTGGAGGCAAACGACATATTTTCGAGCATTTGGCACCAAACGGCCCGGTATATCAAGCGGGAACCCTTTCGGGAAATCCACTAGCTATGGTCAGCGGAAAAGCAACTTTAAAATACCTAAACGATCACCCGGAAGTTTACCAAAAAATCGACAATACTACCGCGAACCTGCATCGTGAAATGGAAATCTTGTTATTGGAAAAGGGTGTGCCATTTCAAATTAATCGCATAGGATCCATGATTTCGCTGCACTTTTGCGAAGGGGAAGTTGTCGATTTTGAATCAGCGACGGTGGGCAACAACGAGCACTTTAAACTATTTTTTCACCACATGTTAAATTCGGGTGTGTATCTGCCACCTTCTGCTTACGAAACCTGGTTTATTTCCGATGCAATCGGCAACCCAGAAAGGGAGAAAACCATTGATGCTTTCAGCGGATTTTTGAAAAGTCTGTAGCACATATCCCTCATAAAAATAAAAATCCCCAGATGAATGATTCATCTGGGGATTTTTATTTAATGCTTGAGTCCACTCTAAAAAGGATGATTTCAATCAAAATCGACGCAGAGGGGATTTTTGAACCGGAGCTAACCAGCTGTTAGTGAGGATTCAAAAATCTACCGACAAGGAGGATTTTGGCAGAAAGGGACTTTTTAGAACAGACTCATGCTTATAATTGCAGAAATACCTACTAGAATTTTTCATCGTCATTACCATAGCCGTAACCATAGCCATATCCGTAGCCGTAGCCATAACCGTAGCCATATCCATAGCCGTAACCATAGCCCAGGGCACCTTTTTTCTGAACCACGTCATTGAGGACAAAACCAATTTTTAAGGTTTCCTCCTTTCCTTTCATCTCTTGGATCAAGTTGAGCATGGGCGCTTCAGAGAAATTACTGCGAACGGTATAAAGCACCAATCCGGAACGTTTCATTACTTCCAAAGAATCACTAACTAATAGCAAAGGCGCAGAGTCAATCACAACGTAATCATACATTTCGGATAGCGTAGCGAGCAATTCATCAAATTTTGCACTTTGTAATAATTCTGCTGGAAACGGCGGAATCACCCCAGCTGGCATTACCGACATATTTTCAATTTGGGTATCGTATTTACACTCTTCCAAAGTGTTTAGACCAGACAGAAAGTTTGACACCCCATAATCATTTGAAATATCAAAGTCGAGATAAATTTTCGGCTTACGTAAATCCGCGCCAACCAAAATCACTTTTTTACCTGCCTGGGCCAAAGAGATGGCAAGGTTGGTTGCCACAAAGGTCTTTCCTTCTCCGGAAATGGAACTCGTAACCAAAATAATCTTTCGCTTACCTTCAGGATTATCACCAACAATAAATCTCAGGTTGGAACGCAAGGCACGAAAAGCCTCCGAAATACTCGAGTTGGGACGAGATTTTGCCGGAATATTATCGGAATGTGCGTAATGCCCAATGGTTGACAATAGGGGAATATCCGCGATTTTCTTTAGTTGCGCCGGGTGATAAATCTTATTATCCATCAACTCTTTGATGGTAATTACCCCCACTGGCAATAAGAAGCCCAACATGGCGCCAATTATAAGGTTAAGTTTTGGCTTGGGGTGAATGGGATTCGGATTGTTTCTTGCCGATTCCACGATAAATACGTCGGGTTCAACACCTGCCTTGGAAATACCAACCTCAGCCCTTTTTTGCAAAAGGAAGGTGTAAAGCTCTTCGTTTAAGGCAAACTTCCTTGTAATGGTTAATAGGTCAAATTCCGTTTTTGGAATTCCCTTTAACTGCTTTTGCAAAATTTTACGTTGAGAATTTAATTCGCGCTTTTTGATCATTTCAGTCTCTTGTAGCGCCCGCAAGTTGTCCATCAATAACTTTTGATGAATTTCAATTTGTTCGGTTAATACAGCAAATTGTGGGTTTTCTCTGGTCATACTCATCTTCCTGCGCTGCATTTCCAGGTATAAACTACTCAGCTCATTTACCAGAGAAACCAGCGAAGAATTTTCGATACCGGCAACCAAAGGAGAAGCCAATTCGCCCAAACTATCGCGTAAACTCATCCGTTCTTTCAGATAAGTATAATAATTCTCACGCATGGACAATTGCGCCAATTGCGATTCTACTTCAAACAACTGGGTCAAGGAAGCCTCAGTCTCGGTGGGTAAATTAATAATTTGTTTGCTACTTCTAAAATCCTGAAGCACATTTCGAACGGCAGTCAGTGAATCCTCAATACTTCCCAATTGGCCATCAATAAAATCAAGGGTGCGATTTGCCTGAGCGTTTTTCTCACCTAGATTGTGCTCAATATAAGACGCCATAAAAGTATTCAAATATAATCTGTTTTTATGGGCGTGTTCACCGGCAAACTTTAAGGTAATCCCTGAGGACTCCTTGGCTGTGGGTTCTACTTCAAGTCGTTTCAAATAAGATCCAACTAAGGATTCCATAGGGTTAAGGCGAACAAAAAACTGTTTGAGTCCTTCTTCACTGGAAAAGTGAGGATTTGGTACAAGTCTAAACCGGTAATAGGGAGTTTCAACCCACTCCCCTACTTCAATGGTTTTTATCGGATCTTCCCAACCTTCATCTGGCCCCGGATGTGATTCTTCTGTGACAAAATTAAATCCTTTAGCTTCCTCCTTTCGATAAAATTCAAAGGCACCATTTTTTGCTGATTCAAAATGATATTCAGTACCCACTAATTGCACGTGGTTTTTATCATATTCGAATATATATGGTACTTGATCTCCGTAAACCTCAACAATTCGCAATCTGGTGGGTCTAAAGTAGGCCACATCAAAATCCAATTTCTGAAGTGCACTTTCCGTGAGTTTTCTGGATTTAATGATGAGTAATTCATTTTCAAATTTTAACCTGGGATTATAATACCCCACACTGGTCATCATCATCTCCATCATATTACCACCGCCCTTTTGGTCGTCCCGCATGAGCATGACTGATTCTGCCTGATATTGGGGCACGAGCAACCGCGTATAAAAGAATGCGATCCCCAACCCAATAACCAAACCGGAAAGCACATAATGGATATTTCGTAAAATCCTAAACAAAAGGGCTTTGATATCGATCTGCTCCTCTTGTTCGTTATTGAATTGTTGGAATTCGTTCGGGGCGTTTTGGTTCATTTTAAAAAATATTTTTGCAAAGGTAGGCGTGTATGTGATTTTGCTTTGTTCCCAAGTCCATAATAGCTTAATCTTATGGGCAATTGGTTAAATGGAAGCAATTCATTTCATGATTTAATTGGTCCTTGAAAACAGCAAAATAAGGGTTAATGCTGAAGTAATAATTGAGACCGTAGTGGTAATCGTTTGTGATCCCGTAGTTCCAATTCCGTAGGATTTTTGACGTAGGGGTTTTACTTGAATAATGTCGTTGGGTTGAATAAAAAACATGGGATCGTTGAGTACCCTATGATCGGTAAGATCAACTTCAAAAACCCGAAGTCCCTGCGGATATTGCCGTATGATTTGAACATTTCGTCTATCGCCTACAAAAGCAATATCCCCGGCATTGGCCAAGGCTTCAATGATATTTAAATAAGGTGCGAGGATAACATGTCTGCCGGGACGTCCTACTTCGCCAACCACTGAATACCTAATACCCGCTTGTCGCACGCGAGAGAACACAGTAGATTCCTTAAAGTAGAGTGATAATCGCTTATCAATCGCAACCTGTACTTCTTCTTCAGTTAACCCTTCTGCATGGAGATTGCCAATAATAGGGATTTTTATTTTTCCATCAGACCCTATGGTTTGGCCTTGCAAAAAGAAAATTGCATCTCCCCCCATATTGCCAATTGCTCCCATTCCTCCTTGACTCATCCCACCATACTCCGCGTCCTGGAAAAGTTTATTCGCTTCTTCGTCCAAACTTTTAATGGTAATCATTAACATGTCTCCTTGCTGAAGTTGGTACATGCTGCGGGTAACTTTAATAAACCCCGCATCCGTAGTGTCAAGGGAGGTATTCTTTTTTTCCTGAAAATAAATCAATCGCTTTCGGGAAATACAGGAGCTGGTCAGCGCAATGGTTAGTAAAAAGAGTAGTATGCGAGAAATATTCATTAGGTCAAAATTTGTTTTTTCAGCAGTCTAATGGAACCCATTATGATCCTTTTCCAGTGCGGGAAAGCTTATTTAAAGTGGGTTTCATTAGGTCAAAATTTGTTTTTTCAGCTAGTCATATAAATGCTTGGACACTTATTGGGTAATTTCTTCATTGCTCAATAAAAGTCAACAGACATTGTCAAATTGGAATCATCTATATGCATTTTTTAAGTTGGCAAATATACACCAATACAATGGGAATCATTCGGTCTAAATTTATTTTTACACGCCGTTGGAAAGAATAAAAAAAGCGCTCTTTATCCAAGCGCTTTTTTTAATTATTTTGATATAACAACTTTCCGAATCTGCATGTTACCCTCATGTATCAATCGCAATACATAGGCACCGGAAGGAATTCCCGAAACATCAATCCGCTGTAATTCCGAACCCGATCCCTGCAAAATCTGCTTGCCTTGCATATCCATAAGCTGGTAGGTAAAACTGTGAACTTCAACCCATTCAGCATTTATTACATCATTTGACGGATTGGGGTAAATCTTAATTTGATCGGCTTTTTCACTGGCAAAGTTATGGGCCGACAAAGTTGTACTTCCCGCGAGCATCGCAATGTTATCGAAGCGGTTATTGCCATTGGGCTGGTTGGTATTTCCAGACCATGTAATGCGAACCTTAAAATTAGGGTTATCGTTGGCAGCTGTAATGGCAGAAAAATCAAAGGAAAAAGTTTGATACGTTTCGGTAACTGAAACTTGTTTGATATCCATTCCAACGGTGTCGTAATTTACCCCATCCAAAGAATATGCAACGTTGTTAAACAACATACCACTACCGGAGCGATGAACATCATACATGAGTTTGATACCTTCACATTCTGTGGTGGGCAATTCTATCACCAAGGCCCTGTCAAATGATGGATTTCGCACACGCAATGCTACGCCAGGCGCTGCACCGCGATGGAGGTTTAATCCTGAACCCGGACTAAAATCATCCATATAACCATCGCCAACGCCGAGGTAATCGAGGGTGGGGATAACATTTGGCACCCTAGTGTAATCGGCGGGTACCGGATCGGTCACTTCGCCAACACCCAAATTGTTAAAGTGCCAGTAGTGGATTAAATCCATCGTATCCACCGGTATGACAACCAAAGGATTTCCCTCAAGCACAATATTGTCAAAACGATTATTGCCAGACAAACCTGAAGATCCTTCAAAAAAATTAATTTTGACCATGAAGTCGGGATTGTCGTTGGCAGAGGAAACCCCGGAAAAATTGAATGATTCCAATTCGTAATCTTCGGTAACCACAACGCTGTCACCAAAAGGAGTTCCATCTTGCCAGGTGGTTCCCCCGTCTGTAGAAAAAGAAAGCCATTGCCGCTGTGCTCCATTCGATGTACGCTTTACCGCGAAACTAAATTGAACGTCCTCAAAATCCGTAGTGGGAAGTTCAAGCAGTAAATGTCTTGTATCCGACGGATTTCTAACCCTAAGTCCACTTCCGTCAATTTGTCCCTGACGAAGGTTTATGGTGGCACCATCAGACACATCATCCATATAACCATCACCTGTTCCGGGATAGGAAATAAATGGTGCATTGGCATGAAAGGAGTAATCGGCAGAAACTGAGTCAACTGTGCCGCTCAGGTTATTAAAATGCCAATAGTGAATTATGGTTTGTGCTTTAACGGAAAAGCTTAACAAAATAGCAAATACAAAAAAAGGAAAAATTCGCATGGCTTTTTAAAGGTTTAAAATTGTTGGACAAAAATAACATCACTTTGGGTTTACACCAATTATTAATGCGTTAAGTTTAGCCTTGTTTAAAAACAGGCATTAACTTTGCAAATGCCTGTAAACCCCAACCGTTTCGTATGTCTTTCATTTTTCGATTAATCATTGTCGTTTCCCTCGTCTTTTCGGGTAGTTCTATTTTTGGACAAAGCCGGGAATTAACTGGGACGGTTTTCAACCTTGATGGAAGAATTATTGAAAATGTGCATGTTGTAAACCCAAACACTTCAAAAGGCACCATAACCAACCACGCAGGGCACTTCCGAATAAGGGCTTCCGTTGACGACACCCTGGTGTTTTCTGTTCTATCCTATGAATACTATTACCACAAAGTATCCGAACGTGATTTTGAAAATCCCATGCGGATATTTTTAACAAAACAAAATTATTTGTTGGAGGAAGTGAGCATCTACTCATATAAATTATCTACAAACCAGCCCCGTCCCATGCGGTTCAAAAAGCCAACCGTGCCGGACAATGAAGACATTCGCAATCCGAGAATTCCCCCACCCGCAGGTGCAGGTAATCCCATTGAAGCCATTTATCAAGCTTTTGACAAGCGACTAAAGCAGTTGAAAATATTGGAAACCTACAAGCAAAGGGATGAATTTCAGGAAAAGTTGGAGGAAGGCAACAACCGAGATATTCTTATTGCCATAACCGGCATGAACGAACGCGAGGTCAAACCCTTTTTAATGTACTGTAGAATGGGCCCCGACTTCATTAACAGCTCTACAGATTACGAATTACTGACAGAATTACTGAGTTGCTTTCGATCCTACATCCACCAAAAGGATATGTTTGAAATCATTTCAGACCACGATTGGGATTAACCTTATTGTTTGTCCTTATTGCGCCTACACCTTTCACTGCAATACTTTACCTCGTCCCAGTGCTTTTCCCATTTTTTGCGCCAAGAAAATGGTCGTCCACAGCGCATGCAAATCTTTTGGGGTAAATTTGTTTTTTTATGCATGTCGTAGTCAAATGAATCCACAAAAAAAGGGGCAAATGCAACCATAGCATTTACCCCTTATATGTATTACAGTTTCAGGTGTGAAACTAGAACGAATAATTACTGAGTCTGCTCTAAAAAGTCCCTTTCTGCCAAAATCTTCCTTTTTAGAGTGGACTCATTACTTACCTTCGTTTTCACCATCCTCAAGATCAGCTTTCAATTGAGAAAGTGCATCAAGGTCACCTAGGGTAGTTTTCTCCACTTTGTTTTGAACGCGTTTGACAGCTTTACCGGCTGCTTTCGCTTCTTTCGCTGCATTAGCGGCTTCTACTTGTTTGTGAACTTGGGTGTGAGAAACGAGAACTCTGCGTGCTTCACGCTTAAACTCAAGAACGACAAAGTCTAAAACCTCATCCTTCTCAATTTTACTTCCGTCCTCTTTCACCATGTGACGTGCAGGAACAAAGGCTTCAACGCCGATGTTTTCAATCATCACATTGGCACCTTTGTCAACCACTTCAACGACTTTCCCGGAAAGGGTGCTTCCCTCTTCGAGTAAGGTTTCGTAAGTTTCCCAAGGATTTTCTTCAACCTGCTTGTGCCCGAGGCTCAAACGACGGTTGTCCTCATCGATGTCGAGAACGACAACCTCCAATTCTGCGCCAATATGGGTAAAGTCACTTGGATGCTTAACTTTTTTAGTCCAGCTCAAGTCAGAGATGTGAATCAAACCATCGATACCTTCTTCTAATTCTACAAAGACACCAAAATTGGTAAAGTTGCGAACCTTCCCGGTATGCTTGGAGTTTTGCGGATATTTGGTTGTGATGTCAGCCCATGGATCGGTAGAGAGTTGCTTGATGCCCAAGGACATTTTGCGATCTTCACGATCCAAAGTAAGAACAACAGCTTCCACTTCATCACCAACTTTCACAAAGTCTTGAGCACTTCTCAAGTGTGTTGACCAGCTCATTTCACTTACGTGAATAAGACCTTCTACACCGGGGATAATTTCAACGAAAGCACCATAGTCAGCAATAACTACAACTTTACCCTTGATTTTATCACCTTCTTTGAGATCGTCGGGAAGTCCATCCCATGGATGTGCTTCAAGCTGCTTCAATCCAAGTTGGATACGTGTTTTGGCCTCGTCGAAGTCCAAAATTACCACGTTGATTTTCTGATCGATTTCGACCACTTCACTCGGGTGATTGATGCGACTCCAGCTAAGGTCGGTAATGTGAATCAAACCATCGATACCACCGAGGTCAATAAACACACCGTAAGATGTGATATTTTTCACAACACCTTCAATAACTTGTCCTTTCTCCAATTTGGAGATGATTTCCTTTTTCTGCTCTTCGAGGTCGGCCTCGATAAGCGCTTTGTGGGATACAACCACGTTTTTGAATTCATGATTGATTTTCACAATCTTGAACTCCATAGTTTTATCTACAAATATATCGTAGTCTTTAATGGGGCGAACATCGATTTGCGAACCGGGCAAGAAAGCCTCAATTCCAAACACGTCCACAATCATACCGCCTTTGGTGCGGCACTTAACGTAACCGGTCACAACCTGCTCGGTATCATGTGCTTCATTCACGCGATCCCATGCCTTAATGGCGCGAGCTTTTCTGTGAGAGAGCACAAGTTGCCCATTTTTATCTTCTTGTAAATCCACCAACACCTCTACTTCGTCACCTTCCTTAAGATCGGGATTGTAGCGGAATTCGTTGAGCGAGATAACGCCTTCAGATTTAGAACCAATATCAATTACCGCTTCGCGATCAGATATTTGAACAACCTTACCGGAAACCACTTCACCTTCCAAAGAAGGACTAATGGTATCTTCATACATGTTGGTCAATTCGGCTCTTTCTTCTTGAGAAACTGATCTCAACCCGGATTCAAATTCTTCCCAGTCAAAATCTTCAGTAGAAATGGTCAAATCCTCAAATTTGGGCTTACCGCCGTCTTTTTGTTTGGCTTCTTCTTTTTCTGCCTCTTCCACATTCACGGCCTCTTCCTTTTTGGCCTTGATGGTTTTCTTTTTGGCGGGCTTTTCTTCGGCTGTAGTTTCATCCGCTTTTGGCGCTTCTTCCTCAGCTGATTTCGCTTCTGTTTCGGGCGTTTCTTCTTTTGAAGTTGTCTCCTCTTTAGGCTCAACTGCTTCCTTTTTGGGTGCTTCTTCTTTCGAAGTCGTATCCTCCGTTGGCGCAACTGCTTCCTTTTCAGTAGATTTTTCCTCAGCCGGTGCGGCTTCAGTTTGGTTTTGATCGGCAGAAGCCGATGCTTGGTTTTCTTCAGTAACGGTGGTTTCCACCTCTACTTCTTTTTTGTTTTCTTCAGACATTGAAGATGACATTTGTATTTCAACGGATCCCGGTTGTATTAAGAATTGATGCCCTTGAAAGTATTAAACTTTTGTTTTTCAAAAACCTCTATGGAACAACCGTCTTCTCCAAAAAGGGGCGCAAAGGTACGCAAACAATTAATTCCCACGACAAAATATTGAAATTAATTTCAACCACATAACGTCTATTTAAGGTGTTTCTCTAGCCAAGCAAAAAACTCACTTTGCCAAATCATCGCATTTTGCGGCTTTAGCACCCAGTGTCCCTCGTCAGGAAAAAGCAACAACCGAGCGTCGAGCCCTTTGAGTTTGGCCGCTTGAAATGCCTGCAATCCTTGTTCTACCGGAACCCGGAAATCCATTTCACCATGAATTACCATAATAGGAGTATCCCATTTATCTACATTCTTATGTGGTGAGAATTCAGTGTATGATTTAGGAATTGGCGTTTCCCAATACGGCCCACCTAAATCCCAATCGGCAAAAAACAATTCCTCGGTGGTGCCGTACCAACTCTCCATGTGAAACAAACCGCAATGTGAAATAAAAGTCTTAAATCGCTTTTCGTGAACACCTGCCAATTGATAAACAGAATACCCTCCGTAACTTGCTCCAATGGCGCCAACTCGCTCACGATCGATAAATGGTTTTTCCACAATAGCATCAAAAGCGGCCAGATAATCTTTGATGGATTGGCCACCCCAATCTCCACTAATATCGTCGTTCCAGGACTTGCCAAAACCCGGTAATCCGCGGCGATTGGGTGCAATAACTACATATCCCTGAGCGGCCATGGCTTGAAAATTCCAACGGAAAGAATAAAATTGAGAAACCGCACTTTGTGGCCCTCCCTGACAATACAACAATGCAGGATATTGTTTTTGCTCATCAAAATTTGGGGGCAAAATAAGCCAAACCAACATCTTTTTGCCATCAGAAGTTGTGACCCATTCTTCGCGAATTTCACTTAATTGCATCCGGTCGTACAGGGGCGTATTAACTTTCGTGAGGGCTTTGGGTTCGGCCATTTTATTAAAGGTGAAAATTTCCGTAGCGTGATTCATGTCCTGCCTTGTAGCCACTACAGTTTTACCCACAGACAATACCGTCCCGTAATTAAACCTTCCCTTTGCAAAGGGATTAACTTCCTCGCTGATACCCCGTCGGCCTACAGACAATTTTATTTGATAAATAGGTATGGTGGCCTTTTCGTCTTTCGTGATATAAATAGTTTTGTCATCGGCCCAATCATAACTGTGCCAATAATCTGCATGCAGACGATGCACCTGATCTTTTTCCATCTCATACACGACAAAATTGGATTCATCTGCCTCAAATCCCGGACGTGGCATGCTAAGCCAACTCAGAAGTTTTCCGTTCGGCGAAAATTTGGGATATTTATCATATCCAAGGTTTTCTTCGGAAACATTTTTTATCAATTTGCCATTTTCTAAATCATAAAGCATAATGTGGGTATTGGTGCTGGTGGCAAACTCAACCCCTACCTTTGGCTTAAATGTACACGCGAGATATTTCCCGTCTGGTGAAATTGTATAATCTCCCGTTCCACCAAAAGGCGGTGTAGGAAAAGCAAAATCTGATCCTTCCATTAAATTATCAAATTGCACAATGGGTTTAATTATTTCACTGGGAAAGGTTGAGATACAAAGGTGTTCTGTTTGGTCACCCTGCCATTTATCCCAATGACGATACATCAAATCATCGTATATGCGGGCATTGGCCTTTGGTAAAACCTGACCATATTTCCGCATGGGCCAGTATTGTCTATCAAACTTTTTGGAGAATACCAACACATATCCCTTTTGTGATTTTTTCAATCGAGCATTAGATATTCCACCTTTTATATCGGTTACCTGAATTTCTTTTCCACCCCATTGTTTAAGGTATAGCTGTCCCTTGCGCAAAAAGGCAATGGTTTTATTATCGCCAACAAAATGTGCTCCCGATATACCTCCATCTTCTTCAGAAATATTTTCTGCGGCCCCACCTTCTACGGGCATGCGGAAGACGTAACGCTCACCACTATTTTCCTGCATATCAAAAGACGAAATGCCATATAGCATAAATTTCCCGTCAGGTGAAAGATCGTCAAGGCTTACCCGACCGAGTTTCCACAACAAATCCGGGGTCATAATGCTTTGTCCAAAAACCCCTAAACTCCCCGCAAGTAAAACCAAAAAATAAAAAATGCGATTCATAACAGTAAAAAATAAATTAAGCAACAAAAGTAAACACCCACATCCAACTTTAGGACTTAAAAATAAAGGCCACTCTAAAAAGGATGATTTCAATCAAAATCGACGCGGATGGGATTTTTGAACCGGAGCTAACCAGCTGTTAGCGAAGATTCAAAAATCCACCGACAAGGAAGATTTTGGCAGAAAGGGATTTTTTAGAGCAGACTCAAAATATATCGACATAGAACTTTCATTTGGGCCATGTGTTTTGTATCTTTGTGGACATACGTTAACATGGATTTTTTGCACAAGAAAGCACAATCCAACTTAAATCAAAATTAAGAATGAGTACATACAGAAAACTGGGTTTCGATGCAGAAGAAACCAAAGAAGTCGTTGATAATTTAAACCTCTTACTGGCGAACCTACACGTTCATTATCAAAAGTTAAGAAACTATCACTGGAACGTAGTCGGTCATGATTTCTTCGACCTTCACGATATTTTTGAACAAGAGTACAATGAAGTAAAAATCCAAATTGACGAAATTGCCGAGCGCATTCGCGTTTTTGGAAAAACCCCGACCAGCACATTAAAGGAGTATCTCGAAATGTCGGAGGTAAAAGAAACTGGCACAGATCTGTCTTCCGACGAAATGGTAAAAGAAATACTCAAAGATTTTGAGATTCTACTTTCTTTTATGGTGGATGCACTTGAAGCTGCCGGAGAGATTGGAGATGTTGCAACGGAAGATTTACTCACAGGATATATCAAACGCACTGAGAAAATCCACTGGATGCTTACGGCGTTTGTTTCTTAGCAGTTAACTGTTAGCAATTTGTGGTGAATATTGGAAATTTAATCCACCTTATATGATTGAGTCCACTCTCACCTCCTCACACTCCCACACCTCCTCACTCTAATACGCTTTACGACCTTCGTATCTTTCCCATGTTTGAAAAGGGGTAATCCTATCTTCATCTGAAATTTGCGTAAAGGGTATAAATCGTTTTTTCGGGGCGAGAGAGATTTCACGATAAATAACCGCGTCATCAAAGCCTATTTTTGCGGCATCTTCGCTTCCTGCCGCAAAATAAACCGCTTTGGGGCGCGACCAGAAAATGGCGCCTAAGCACATAGGGCAAGGTTCACAGCTACAATAAACAATGCATTCGTCCAATTGGTGTGAACCCAAAACCCGACAAGCCGCCCGGATGGCCTCCACTTCCGCATGCGCTGTTGGGTCACTATTCTTCACCACATTATTGACGCCGGTTGCAACTGCCGAATTGTTTTTTACAATAATACAAGCAAAGGGACCACCACCATTTTTCACGTTTTCAGACGCCATGTTTAGGGTCAACTTCAACCAATCTTCGTGCGTTTTTACCATTGATAATCAATTTAAAATGAATTTGCCGGGATATAATCAAACGCTTTCCCTGGCAAACAAATAGGGAAATCTTCTACAAAACAATAACTCGGTTGTCGTTTTTTTATTCATGAAATAATAAAACAAAAAACCTCCGATTGAATATGCCAAGACATCCCACGGATCAGCATAATGATGGTCGTGCTTTCCGGGTAAATACCATTCAAAATAAACACTTAAAAGCAAAATCATGAAAATGACATGACCATAACTAAATGTGTAATTTCGATTTTGAAAAGTAAATTGCTGCTGAAACGCCAGGGTAAATCCCAAAACGATAGGTATTGCTAGAACATCATCTAAATAGGCATGAACAAAGGGAATGAAAATACCATGAGATTCCAACCACTGGTTAATCAGAAATAACACACTGGCAAACCAAAACCACGGATGAAAGATTTTAAAAATTTGAATCATAAAAAGTTGTTCTGTTGGTTGACGCCAAACTCAGTGCGCTGCTCCAGATGCAATGTACACCAAAACACTGGCAATAAATAAAAAAATAGCCTGTCCGGTACGGGCCACCATTTTCACTGCTTTTAAGGCCCAATGATCATCAGCATTTATCTCAATTAAGGGAATGTCCAGTGGTTTAAATTTCCGCAACCGCTCCTCCTCCTCAGACCGATCAGGCTTGAGCAATTCACCACAAAAATCACAATGTGGCTCCGCTGTTGTCGTCCACTTTCCGCAATGCGGGCATTTTATTTCTTTGGCCATAAAAAAAAACATATTATCTTTTGAGTCTGCTCAAAAAAGTCCCTTTCTGCCAAAATCATCCTTTTTGGAGTGGACTCACTTTTTAACCATTCGCAGACAATCGCTCATAAAAAAATTTTCCGTAGGTTTGTCGTTTGAAAAAGCACTGCGCGAAAATACCATACGAAGATTCAGCATGCAAACAACCTTTTATCCATTTGCATGTTATTTAAGCTAACACCATTTTTCCCTGAACGAATGAAAAGCCCCATAAAAGGATTCTCCAAACTTACCCAACAAGGCAAAATTGAATGGCTCGTCAATGAAGTATTTGACGGAGATCAAAGTGTTATAAACACCTTAAAATCCTATTTACATCAGGATGAGAAAGTGCAAAAACTGCACAATGAGTTTATTGAAAACACCATAACAAATTATTATTTGCCCCTGGGGGTAGCGCCAAATTTTCTTATCGACGGAAAATTGCACACCCTACCCATGGCCATCGAAGAAAGTTCAGTAGTGGCTGCGGCGGCAAAAGCTGCGCAGTTTTGGCTAAAACGCGGCGGATTTAAAACCACAATAGTCGGCACGGAAAAGATTGGCCATGTACATTTTATGTATCGAGGTGATGGAAACAAACTCAAGGCATTTTTTGAAGAAAATAAAAACCATCTCAAAGACGCAACCGATGACATAACAGCTAACATGCAGGCCCGGGGTGGAGGCATCACGGCAATTTCACTGGTTGACAAAACCAGCGATATGGCTGATTATTATCAACTCGATGTTCGTTTTCAAACCTGCGACAGCATGGGCGCCAACTTTATCAACAGCTGTTTGGAGCGGTTGGCCGAAACCCTGACACAAACCATCGAATCCGATAACCGTTTTACCCAAACGGAAAAGCAAGTGCAGATTGTGATGCGGATATTATCCAACTACACACCCAACTGTTTGGTTCGGGCAGAAGTGCGTTGTCCCATCGAAGACTTAAGCGAAGAAGAAGGTGTTTCTCCCCATGAATTTGCCGAGAAATTTTACCGCGCCGTTAGGATTGCCGAAATTGAACCTTACCGTGCTACCACGCACAACAAGGGAATTTTTAACGGAATTGACGCCGTGGTAATCGCAACCGGAAATGACTTTAGGGCAGTAGAAGCTGCAGGGCATACACATGCTTCAAAAAGTGGACAATACAGAAGTCTTACCCATTGCGAAATCGAAAATGGAATTTTTAGGTTTTGGATAGAAACCCCAATGGCGGTTGGTGTTGTTGGCGGACTTACCGGCTTACACCCCATGGTAAAACTCGCACACCGCATGTTGGGAAACCCATCTGCACCCGAATTGATGGGGATAATTGCCGCCTCTGGTTTGGCGCAAAATTTTGCAGCCCTGCGAGCATTGGTCACCTCCGGAATTCAAAAAGGACACATGAAAATGCACCTTTTAAACATCCTAAATCAACTTGAAGCTACAGAAGAAGAAAAGCAGTTATTCGTCAATTATTTCAAAGACAAGGTGGTTTCTCACAACGCCGTCGTTCGAAAATTTTGTGAGATGCGCGATATTCCTTATTCCTCCATGGTGAAAAAATAGTATCAACCAAAATCAACAAACATCATGACAAATTACGCTTCAGGAAAACTCATGCTAACCGGCGAATACCTAGTATTAAACGGAGCAGAAACCATCGCGTTAGCCACTAAATTTGGCCAAACCATGCACATTGAAAGCCATGGCGAAGGGCTTCTTTGGCAGGCAAACGACAACGAAGGAAATTTATGGTTTCAAGCTGAATGGAACGAACAAGGAGAAGTCATCAACACAACTGACCCCGAAGTTAGTGAGCGACTCAACGATTTATTTGCCATTCTGATGAGTATCAATCCAGAATTTGAACCCTTTAACGGAAATAAAATCACCACGGATTTAGAATTCCCATTGGATTGGGGCTTGGGATCAAGCAGCACCAATGACGGATTGCTTTGCTCATGGGCAGATGTAGATATTTCCGATAAAGGTGATCTCAGTCAAATTTCAGGTGGAGGAAGTGGATACGATATCGTTGTCGCCATTGAAAAATCATCAATCACCTTTCAATTGGAAGATGAAGGTCCCGAATGGCAAACCATTTCATTTTCTTTCCCCACACCCGGTCACTGGCATTTTATCCACAGTAACGTCAAACAGTCAACAGCTGAAGAAATCGAACGTTACAACCAGCTTGAGCATTCCGAGGATTACAACGAGCAAATTAAAGACATTAATGCCCAAATTCTGGCGTCAACATCGGATGAGGAAATTGCAGATTTACTTACGCAGCATGAGGACATAATTTCCCAATGCATTGGGCTTCCACCAATTAAATCAGAATTATTTTCAGACTATCCCTATTGTGTAAAATCATTAGGCGCTTGGGGTGGAGATTTTTTTCTGGCCTACACACCCAATTCAGAGGATGTTCAATATTTTCAAAACAAAGGTTACAATACGATTTTATCGAGCAATGATATGATTAAGTCATGAGTCTGCTCACAAAAGTCCCTTTCTGCCAAAATCTTCCTTTTTGGAGTGGACTCAGTCATAAAATCATCCCGTTGTAAAAAAGATCTTTTTAACCGAATCACCCTTTGCATTTTCCATTCAGTACACTACTTTTATGCGCTGAATCAGGCAAGCTTTACATGGTAAATAACTTCATACTTTTCCCGTATTTACTTCTTGGAATTGCATTGTATGCCATGGCATTGGCGGTGCCATCGTTTAAGACCAACAGTAAGCGTTCGGCATTTAGTCCGGTCGTCCCACTGTTGGTTTTTGTCTTTTTTATAAGTCAACTCGGCGTTCCCTCTTCCCGCTTTAGCTTTTGGCAGGCCGAAACATTGCCTTTCAATTTTTCTTTTCACCTTGACGGGCTGTCCTTATTGTTTGCCTTGCTCATCAGCGGTATCGGCACCCTAATATTTTTTTACGCCACGGCGTACATGAAAAATGCTGCTCATACCCAGCGACTTCTCGGGTTTTTACTCCTGTTTATGGGTGCAATGCTGGGTGTTGTGTTGGCCGATGACCTCATTACGCTCTTTTTGTTTTGGGAATTGACTAGCATCACCTCGTTTTTTCTCATTGGTTTTAAAAATGAAGATGAGGCCTCGCGAAAATCTGCTTTACAAGCCATCACCATTACGGGCTTGGGTGGATTAATAATGCTTGGAGGATTTATTATTTTGGGAGAAATAGCCGGCACCTATTCCATTCAGGAAATGGTAGGAAAAAAAGATGAAATTCAATCACACGCTTGGTTTATTCCCACCTTGATCTTAATCCTATGCGGAGCTTTTACCAAATCCGCTCAGTTTCCTTTTCACTTTTGGCTACCGGGTGCCATGAAAGCCCCTACCCCCGTTTCTGCATACCTGCATTCTGCAACAATGGTAAAGGCCGGAGTTTATCTCCTCGCGAGATTTTCACCCATCCTGGGGGATCATCCGGTTTGGAATTACACCCTGATTACCGTGGGTGGAATTACCATGATATATGCTGCTTTTCAAGCGTTGTTTCGAACCGATATGAAATCTATTTTGGCCTATACCACTGTTTCGGCATTAGGCATCATGGTGTTTCTATTGGGTCTTCAAAGCGCTGATGCCGTTGCAGCGGTTTCTTTGTTTATCCTCGTGCACGCACTTTATAAAGCTGCATTTTTCATGCTTGCCGGAACCGTGGATCACGAGACCGGCACCCGAGACATCAGTCAGCTAAAGGGATTGGGGAAAATCATGGGGCCGCTTTTTGGGGTAGGAATTCTCGCCGCATGGAGCAATGGAGGAATTCCGCCAAGCATAGGTTTTGTGGGTAAAGATTTGATTTACGAAAGCACACTGCACCATCACTTTTCACCTTATCTGCTCACCGGATTAAGTGTAGCCACCAATGTCATGTTATTAGCTGCCGGACTTTTAGTCGGATGGATGCCCTTTCGGGGAAAATTATCCCATCCGAATGCGCACAAACCTGCTTTGGCCTTATGGCTTCCTGCGGCCATCCTCGCCGTTTTGGGGATGATCTTTGGTTTGGCTCCGGGTTTAGTCGATAATATTTTGGTTCAACCCATCTATCAATCCATCTCTAATTCAACACCGGAATTTCACCTTAAACTATGGCATGGCTTTAATCCTGTTCTTTACCTGAGTCTGCTTACCATGGCCTTGGGATTTGGGCTTTACACCTTCATTCGTCCGGGCGGAAAAACCCTCAACTTTATTGAGCGAAGTGAGATTTTCGGGCCAAGAAAAATCATGCACGGATTGGCAAACGGATTTTTATTTCTATCGGAGAAATACACCCAGTTTATGCAAAACGGTAAACTCAGACGATATCTTCTCGTTATATTGTCATTTTGTGGCGGAATACTCGGATTTGTCGTTCTCACCGAAACCACATTTGTCATCGATTACAAAAGCCTAACCGAAATCACCATATATGAAGGGGTTACGGTCGCCATTTTGTTTATCGCCATTTTCCTCACCCTATTTTCAGGATCGCGTTTAGCTGCCGTTGCTTCCATGGGCGTCATTGGGTATTGCTTGTGTATCATCTTTGTTTTCTATTCCGCCCCCGATTTGGCTATGACCCAATTCACCATTGACACCCTCACCGTAATTTTATTTGTGTTGGTCTTATACAGATTGCCTCGCTTTATTCGTCTCACCTTTTCGGCAAGGCACATCATAGATGGCATCGTTGCTCTTTCAATTGGTGCGCTTATGACCATCATTAGTTTGGAGGTTCTATACCGAACACCAAGTAGAGAAATTAGCGACTTTTACGCAGCAAATGCCTATATTTTGGCCAAGGGAAAAAACGTGGTCAACGTTATCCTGGTCGATTTCCGGGGCGCTGACACCATGGTCGAAATTGTTGTATTGAGCATTGCCGCCATCGGGGTTTATAGTTTGTTGAAATTGCGTTTGCGCAAAAACGAAAAAATGGAGTAACCATGAACACCGTAATATTAAAAACCGCATCAAAATATTTATTACCCCTATTGTTGCTGTTTTCCGTATTTGTATTGCTGCGCGGGCATTACCTTCCCGGCGGTGGATTTGTGGGTGGATTAATTGCGAGCATCGCTTTTGTCCTGCACGCATTTGCCAATGGATTGCCGGATACCCAGCGTTTACTGCGCATGCACCCCGGCTTTTTGATGCCGGTTGGACTGATGATTTCCCTGCTGAGTGGAATTTTCCCAATGCTTTTCAGTAAACCATTTATGACCGGTGTTTGGAAATCAGACCCCATTCCGGTCATCGGTAGTTTGGGTTCAGCACTGTTTTTTGATATTGGGGTTTATTTAGTGGTCATCGGGGCTTCATTGACCATCATATTTACAATCTCCGAAACCAAGTAACCATGGAAATACTACTTGCCGTTACCATAGGACTATTGTACGCCGCAGGCATTTTTTTGATTCTTCGCCGGAGCTTGGTTCGTTTGATAATCGGATTGGTATTATTGGGCAATGGTGCCAACCTATTGATTTTCCTTTTAGGTAGAATTAGCAAAGGTCAGCCGCCGATTATTCCCGAAGAGAGCAAAGTGTTTTTGGATGCCTATGCCGATCCGATTCCACAAGCACTTATTCTGACTGCCATTGTCATCAGTTTTGGACTTCAAGCCTACGCCATTATTCTGGTCAAACGCGCCTATAGGGTAGTAAAAACCGACGATATAGACAATATGATAACCACCGACGAAGTATGATTCCGCATTTCACCATATTGCCCATTTTACTTCCTTTGCTTTCCGCTGTGGTGCTGATGTTTTTTTGGAGCAAACCCAGAAACCAAAGGGTGCTGAGCGTCATTGGTCATGGACTTACACTAATGGCTTCATATTACCTTGCGCAAAAAACATTTACCGGAGAGATATTTTCTGTACAGGCGGGAAATTGGAGCGCACCTTTTGGCATCACATTCGTGGCAGATGCCCTGAGTGGTATGTTGGTGTTATTGGCATCTCTGGCCGCTTTTGCCGTCAGTATTTTTTCAGCAGCATCGATCGGAAACGGTCGGGCTTCCTTTGGGTATTTCCCCATTCTTCAATTTTTACTAATGGGGCTAAACGGCTCATTTTTAGCGGGCGATATTTTCAACTTATACGTTTGGTTTGAGGTCATCATTATTTCATCATTTGTATTGATAACCCTTGGAGGGGAAAAAGCGCAGTTGGAAGGGGCCGTAAAATATGTTACCCTAAACCTATTGGCTTCCGTTATTTTCCTCACCGGCATAGCGGTATTATACGGTATAATGGGAAGTCTTAATCTGGCCGATTTGGCTGTAAAAATCTCTGCGAGTCCGGATAAGGGATTAATAAATACAGCAGCGATTCTTTTTCTGGTAGGCTTTGGGATAAAGTCGGCTATATTCCCGATGTACTTTTGGTTGCCGGCGTCCTACCACACCCCTCCGGCTGCGGTTTCTGCAATTTTTGGCGGGTTACTTACTAAAGTCGGCGTTTACGCACTCATTCGGGTTTTCAGTCTATTGTTTATTGAGGATCCTTTCATTCGGGATGTATTTATCGTGCTCGCTGTATTATCTATGATTACCGGAGCCGTAGGTGCCATTGGGCAACAAAACATTCGAAAGGTGTTTTCCTATTTAATCATTAGTCACATAGGATTTATGATAGCTGGACTGGGAATGTACAGTACATTGGCACTCATGGGAGCGGTTTTCTATTTATTCCACGACATATTAGTTAAGACAAATGTCTTCCTCATCAGTGGGGTCATTTTCAAAATGCGGGGCAGCTTTAGGCTGGAAAATCTCGGCGGATTATACAACAAATTCCCATTGATTTCCATCGTATTTGCCATAGTCATGTTTTCATTGGTGGGCACACCTCCCCTTTCAGGATTTTGGCCAAAATTATATTTATTACAATCATCCTTTACAGAAGGGGAACTTTGGATATTTGGCGCTATCTTATTGGCGAGTTTTCTAACGCTAATTGCCATAGTAAAAGTTTGGCTGGCAGCCTTTTGGAAAAAACCGGTGGAGAACAAAATCGCCATGGAGCGAATTGTTTGGCATCAACTTATACCCATAGAAAAATTCCTGATATTGTTACCCATCCTCATACTTACCACGGCTACCTTATATATAGGATTTTATGCCGAAAACATTTCCGATATTTGCAAGTTGATAGCCGAGCAAATACAAGATAAATCCGGTTATATAGAAGCTGTAATGCCGCAGATAGAAACGAATATCAATCCTGAAAACATACCTTGATATGCGGAGTTTCTTTTTGATGAATATTTTATTAACCCTGGTTTGGGTAGCGTTAACCGGGAAGTTTGAAGTGTCCAACTTTCTATTTGGGTTTGCCTTAAACTTCGGGGTACTTTACGTCATTTCGAGGGGAAATAGTGATTTAAAATACTTCCAGCGTGTACCCAAAACCATCGGGTTTTTAATTTTTTTCATCAAGGAACTTATCAAGGCAAATTTGCAGGTCGCCTATGACGTAGTAACTCCACGAGATTACATGAAGCCCGGAATAATTGGTGTGCCACTAGACGCAAAATCAGATTTAGAAATCACACTTTTGGCCAACTTCATCACCATGACGCCCGGAACTTTGAGTTTAGATGTTTCTACAGATAAAAAGACACTTTATATCCACGCCATGTATGTGGAGGATAAAGAGGCATTTATTAGAGGAATAAAAGACGGCTTTGAAAGAAGACTATTGGAAATAATGAGATGAGCACCAACGATTTTTTATATTTAATCATTTTACCTGTACTGAGCATATCGGTATTATTGGTGTTTATCCGGTTTATTATTGGGCCGGGGATTTCCGATCGCGTGGTGGCACTCGACCTCATGATTACGATTGGAATAGCCATTATCACCGTAGTAGCGATGGTTTCTGAAAAATCTTCATTTTTGGACATCGCCATGATATTTGCCCTTATCGCATTTTTGGGCACCATAGCTTTTAGTTTTTACCTTGAAAAACGCAACAGAGATGACTGATTTTTGGATTTTCACTTTATCGGGCGCGGGCGCATTATTTATCCTTTTGGCCGCCATCGGGATTTTAAAAATGCCCGATTTTTACCTTCGGGTTTCGGTAACGACCAAAGCAGCCACCCTTGGGGTTGGATTAATTTTGGTGGCATCGGCTTTTGCTTTCGACCACTTTTCCGTCACCTCACGCGTTTTGGCCATTCTGGTTTTTATTATTCTCACAGCTCCCGTAGGCGCTCACATGATTGGCAGAGCTGCCAATTTTATCGGTGTGAAAATGTGGGACAAGTCAGAGTTTAATGATTTGGAGGATAAGTATGATAAGAAAAGCCACAAACTCAAATAGTGGCTGGCTATAAAGTTCGATAGCTGCGTTATGCTTTATGGTTAAAAGCTATCCGATAGCTGCGTTATGCTTAGTTGAAAATCAATTCATTTACCATTATCACCTATCGCCTCGTCGAGGAACGACCTGCTGCTTCAAGACATTTTTCGTATCCTCCTTGTGCATTTTCCGATTTTTGAAAACCTCTAAGGCGAGAAAAACAGATTGGCGAAAGGAGTTTTCGTCGGCAATGTTTTGACCAGCGATATCGAAACCGGTACCGTGGTCGGGTGAGGTTCGGATAAGTGGAAGACCATGCGTAATATTAACCCCGCTACCAAAACTCAACGCTTTAAAAGGCGCCAATCCTTGATCGTGGTACATGGCCATCACCACATCAAATTGCGCTTGTCGTCCGCGGCCAAAAAATCCATCCGCAGGAAAAGGGCCAAAAATGGTCATGTTTTCATTTCGCAATTTTTCCACCGTGGGGCCAATGATATTCTGCTCCTCTATCCCAATTAATCCTTCATCTCCGGCGTGCGGATTGAGTCCCAAAACTGCAATTTTTGGTTTTTGCAAACCGTAATCTACACGCATGCTCTTATACAACTTACGCAATGCAATTTCTAAATCTTCAGCGGTAATGGTTTCAGAAACATTGGCCAACGGAATATGATCAGTCAATAGAGCCACCCGAAAATCTCCCTCGCAAAGGAGCATGATGGCCTTATCGCGATAATGCTCTGCCAAAAATCCGGTATGTCCACTATAGGGAAAATCAGTTTCGTGATAAGATGCGGCCTTGTGAATCGGGGCAGTAACAATGGCATCAACGCCACCTTCATCATAGGCTTTCACGGCAGCTTTTAGCGATTTTATGGCAAAAGCGCCCACAACAGGGTCTATTTCGCCCAAATTAATATTCACATCCGCTTCCCAGCAATTCACCACATTTATTTTTCCGGGTTGTAATTCAGCCGTTGATTTAACTTGCTGATAATGTAAATTGATGAAATTACCAGCCTTTCTATGGTAGGAAACCACTTTGGCCGAAGCGAATATTACGGGTGTACAAATTTCACACATTCGAGGATCGGAAAAGGCTTTGAGCACGATTTCCATTCCAATACCATTTAAATCACCGCAGGTAATTCCTATCCTAGGCAATTGGGTTTCTATTGGTGCCATAACCTATGATTTAGCGTAATGATTTACGACAAATTGGGTCAGTAATCGCACGCCGGCGCCAGTGCCACCAACCGGACGATAACCATCTGAACTATCGAGGAAGGTAGGTGCAGCAATATCCAAATGCACCCATGGATAATCGGTAAAATGCTCTAAAAATTTTCCGGCGGTAATGGTCCCGGCTTCTCGTCCCCCGATATTCTTCATATCGGCTACTGTTGACTTAAGCATGGCTTTATATTCCGGCCAAAGGGGCAGTCGAACAAGTCGTTCGTGCATTTCGTGGCCGGCCTTCTCCAATCCGGAATACGTCTTATCATCCAGTTTGCCCATGGCACAAATACCTTGACGACCAACCGCTATAACTGCCGCACCGGTTAGGGTTGCAAGATCAATGACGAGATCCGGGTTGTATTTTTTTGCAAATGCCAGGGCATCACCTAAAATTAACCGACCTTCTGCATCGGTATTGAGCACTTCCACGGAGGTGCCGTCATACATGTGCAGAATATCCCCCGGTGTAATGGCATTTCCACCCGGCCTATTGTCTGTAGCGGGAATGAGTCCCATTACCCAAACATCAGACTTCATCCCGGCGATTGCGGTAATGGCCCCGGAAACGGCAGCTGCACCACCCATATCTGATTTCATGCTATCCATGGAACCAGCTGTAGGTTTCAAACTCAATCCACCGGTATCGTACATCACGCCTTTGCCCACCAAAATCAACGGCTTAGTATTACGCGGCTTACTGGGTTTGTATTCTAAAATAGAAAATGTTGGCGGATCTACACTGCCTTTGTTGACGCCTAATAATCCGCCCATTCGCAAAGATTCAATATTGGTTTTATTCAAAACTTCCACGGAAAAACCCACTTCTTTTCCAATACTGACCAATCGCTCAGAAAACATCGTTGCGGTGAGTTTTATCAATGGTTCGTTGACGAGGTCACGCGCTAAAAAATTCCCGGTAATCATCCAACGTAAAACATTAAGCGCATCACTTTTGGCACCATCAACCCCGATATAATCCGGGCGATATTCACTTTTCACTTTTTTGTAAATATCAAAAGAGTAGGACGCAAGTGAAAAACCCTCGGCAAGTGCAGTTCCGTATGCGGCATCAGCGCACCTAACAAAAATCGATTGTTCTTCAAAGGCCTTAACCGCAGGTAAAATAGCACTTCCGGCCATGCGAAACTGTTCTGCTTGTCTTGACGGGTCGGCGTCTGATTTAACCTTACAAATTACCGTCATTCGATCCCCGAGTTGATAAAAATATTGACCGTCATTTTTCACGGCAAATTTTTCAGCTTTTTGCTTTATGTCCTCGGAAAGGTTAAAAGTAGCCAATTGAGAAAGCTCAGAAAAAGCGATAATTTCGACACCTCCCTTATCGGCGGCACCGAATTTTGTATGTTGTTGTAGCATGATGTTTATTGTATTTGGCACAAATGTAAAATCACTGTGGCAAAGAGAAAAACTTATTTTACCTTTCACGCAATAAGTACCCTCATTGGCTAAATTTTTGCGGCCAATTAAAACGTTTGTTTGTAGTTTTACGTTTTATTCCAAAACCATGAACATCATTTAAACCCAAGGAAAGAAATCTTGAGAAAATTTAACAGTTGTCCCTCAATAGAAAATTGTACTTTTATAGCGGCAAAATAAACTTTGTGAAAAGAATTTACGGCATACTCTTCATTTTTCTCCTTACACCCTGGATCTCAAATGCAACACATAACAGAGCCGGGGAAATAACCTATAGGCATCTTAGCGGTTCAAATTACGAAGTTACCATTACCACCTATACCAAAACCAGTGCTCCGGCTGACCGTTGTGAACTGGAAATATTTTGGGGGGATAATACTTCGGCTTTTTTACCGAGAATAAACGGCCCAACTGCCGGAAATTGCGCCCCAAACGGTATGGGAGAAACCCTGGCTAACGATGTTAAAAAAAATATTTATCGCGGGGTTCACGCCTATCCATCTCCCGGAACATTCACCATTTCCACGCAGGATCCCAACCGAAACCAAGGCATCTCCAACATTCCCAACTCAGTCAACGTGGTTTTTTACCTGCAAACCACCATCATTATTAACCCCATTTTGGGAAATAACAGTTCACCCGAGTTACTCAACCCGCCCATTGATGATGGTTGTGTGGGAAAATTATTCGTGCACAATGCAGCTGCATTTGACCCCGACGGTGACAGTCTGGCATATCGACTGGTGGATGTTCGCGGGGTAAACGGCATGCCCTTTGGCACCACTTACGACCCCAGCTTCGTTCAAGATCCGGTAACCATAGACAGCATTACCGGAGATTTAATTTGGAATACCCCGCAGGTTCAGGGACAATTCAATTTTGCCATTGAAATTTTAGAATATCGAAAGTCTAGCTCCAATGTTTACGCTTTGATGAGTAGGGTTACCCGCGACTTACAAGTTACCATAATCGGAGGATGCAACAACGATCCGCCGGAAATTACTCCGGCAGGCCCCTTTTGCGTGGTGGCAGGTGACACACTCAATTTCTCCATGACAGCAACAGACCCCAACGGGCATCAAGTCTCACTTACCGCAACCGGCGGACCCTTTGAAATTGATGTCCCTGCTTTTTTAACGGGCCCTATAAGCGGCGTCGGTTCCGTAACACGAGAATTTACCTGGCGAACAAACTGTTCACATGTACGACAGCAAAATTACTTTGTTTATTTTAGGGCCGAGGACAATCCACCGGGTCAGCAGACCGCGCTAACCGCTTACCAAACTGTACAAATTCGGGTAATATCACCAGGACCCAGAGATCCCCTGGCCATTGGAAGTGCCGTTGGGATAGAACTAAGTTGGGATCCTTCGGTATGTGAGGGTCCGGTTAGATACGATATTTACCGAAGGGAAGATCCCAGCGGGTGGACTCCAGATTCGTGCGAAACCGGTGTTCCCGGATATACGGGCTTTGAGAAAATTGCCCAAGTCAACGGTGTAAACAATACATTTTATACCGACGATGAAGTTGAAACGGTGGGATTCGTGTACTGCTACCGGATTGTCGCTGTATTCCCCGATGGTGGCGAGAGCATTGCTTCAGATGAAGTTTGCGCAGAACTCCCGAAAACGCTTCCCGTAATGACCAATGTTGATGTGGAAGAAACCGACAGTCTGAATGGGGAAATAAACGTTGCCTGGACGCGTCCATACGAAATTGACAGTTTACTCTTCCCGCCACCTTATCGCTATGAATTATATCGCGCTGTTGGCATCGAGGGAGAAAACTTCACCTTAATTGAGACCAAGAATGACCTTTTTGACACCGCTTATACCGACACAGGACTGAACACCCGTGACAGCCTGTACCGCTATAAAGTAGATTTCCTTTTAATGCCTTCGGAAACTAAAGTGGGCGCTTCCTATCCGGCAACACAACCATTCCTGCTACCCCGTGGATCGAACGGGAGAATTACCCTTTCATACCAGTTCGATGGACCGTGGCGCAACGATACCATGGTCGTGTTTCGGGAAATTCCCCAGTTAAGCGGAAATTTCGACAGCATAGGATTCAGCACCTCCAGAACCTTTACAGACACAGGACTTGTAAACGGACAGGAATATTGCTATTATATCCGAACCAACGGAAACTACCCCGCAAGTGGATTGCCGGAAAACCTCCGCAATCGATCGCAAATTGCTTGTGGACTGGCATTGGATACCACCCGACCTTGTGCGCCGATTGTATTTAACGATTTTAAATGTCCGGACAATAAACTCGAATTATTCTTTTCTGACAACCCCAACCCCGACTGCCCGGATCACACCTTTCTGTACTATAACATTTATTACAAAGCCAAGTTGGATGACGATTACCCGGAGACCCCGACCTTTAGCAATATCCAAGACAGCATTTTTGAAAGGTTTGAACTTCCCTTTAGCGGATGCTATAAAGTCACCGTAGTGAAGCGAAATGAAGAAGATCCCAGCGGTCTTGCCCGGGAAAGTCCATTCTCGGAAGAATTTTGCGTCGATCCATGTCCGGATATAATTATTCCCAACGTATTTACGCCAAATGGCGACGGGAGAAATGATGTATTTCGTCCAGTACCCGATCCCCGCGATATCAATTTTATAGAAATCAAAATTTTTAACAGATGGGGAAATATGGTTTATCGAAGTGAAAGCACGGAGCAATTTATCAATGAAGGTTGGGACGGCAACGATATGGAAACCGGAAAACCTTCGGCTGCTGGTGTTTATTTCTATGTGATGCGAATCATTTACCGAGGGTTAACACCTCAAGACGAAATCAACCTTAACGGCGATATTCATTTATATCGTTAATGGCCCGTAATTTCGCCACGAATGAGTACCGCTAAAAAACTACTTGGCCAAACCGCCATTTACGGACTTTCCAGCATGTTGGGAAGGTTTTCATATTTCCTTCTAACACCTGTACAGACCGGGAAATTACCACCGATGGAATACGGTATCAGTACCGATATTTATGTGATCATTGGAATATTAATGGTGGTTCTAACCTTTGGAATGGAAACGGCATTTTTTCGACACGCCAGCAAGCGAAACAACAATCCCGATCAAATTTTTTCGGATGCACAATGGTTTGTTTTTGCCACAGCCATCGTATTCAACATTTTGGTCATAACCTTTCAAACGCCCATCCTACAACGCCTTCAATACGAAGATGCACCACAGTATTTATGGATGCTCCAAATCATTCTCACAGGAGAACTGCTGGTTGCGCTGCCTTTTGCCCGACTTCGACAAAGAGAAAAAGCGGCGAAATTTGCAGGCATCCGACTGAGTGGTATCGGCATTATGATATTCCTCAATTTGTATTTTTTCCTTTGGGCACCCGCATTGGCCAATTCCGGTTACTCACCACCCTTCAGCGATGGAACGCCCCGGGTAGATCACATATTTTGGGCAAATATCATCTCCGTAATTTGGGTTGTTGTGCTTTTTGTCCCTGCCTATTTCAAGGTGCGATTTACACCGAGCATACCTCGCATCAAAACCCTGCTACTATACGGCAGTCCATTAATGATCGCCGGACTAGCGGGAATCATCAATGAGCTTATCGACCGGCAAATAATCAAATATAACCTAAGTTTGACCGAACTTGGGCTTTATGGAGCGGTTGCAAAAATCGCAGTTTTTATGGCCCTAATCATTCAATCATATCGTTACGCCATCGAACCCTTCGTTTTTTCCAAAGCAGAAGACAAAGACTCTCCGCAATTGTACGCGCGTATTTTCGACTTTTTGGTTTTACTACTCGTCATTGCCATGACTGGAATAGCAGCCGGCATGGATTATATCAAGTTCTTTATCGGCTCAGATTACCACCAGGCACTTTTTGTCGTTCCCTGGCTTTTGATTTCCCAATTGTTGCTCGGATTAATCATGCACATTAGTATATGGTATAAAGTGAGTGACAAAACCCGCTTTGGCATTTACCTCTCCGGCATTGGTGCCGTGATAACCATAGTACTCAACATATTGCTCTTACCGAGAATCGGAATTTTAGGCGCCGCAATTACCAATTTGTTTTCCCACCTCATCATCATTGCCTTCTCGCTTTATTGGGGACAAAAACGCTATTACATTCCTTATAAACTGGGTAAAAACGCCGTATTCTTAATTATCGGCAGCAGCATGACATTTGTTTTTTGCGGAATAGAAGGATATTTTTTGTTTAAAATCCTCGTGTGGTTAACCTTTGCATTTTTACTATCGTATCGAGAAAAAGAAGTTTTTCTGCGTATATTGCCCATTAAAAAAACCTCACCATGAGTAGTATCTCCGTAATAAACAATTCCGGAAACGAATTACCGCAATACCAAACCGCGCATTCCGCCGGCATGGATATTCGCGCGCACCTACCCGAGGAAGCTATGATCATTGATCCCGGCGCGTATGCCCTCATACCGACAGGCTTAAAAATCGCACTCACCGAAGGGTTTGAAGCACAAATCAGACCTCGTTCGGGATTGGCTTTAAAAAAAGGCGTCACCGTATTGAACGCCCCCGGGACCATCGACGCCGATTACCGCGGGGATGTAGGTGTGATTTTAATCAACCATGGCAAAGAACCCTTCACGGTGGAAAATGGTGACCGCATTGCCCAAATGGTCATCGCCCGGTACGAAAGGATTGAATGGAAATCCGTAAATGAACTCCCCGAAACCGAACGCGGAAGCGGCGGATTTGGCAGCACAGGAAGTTGAATCATCAAACACAATCATACACTAAAAACTCAAAATTATCAAAATGAAAATTATTGTACCCATGGCCGGTCGAGGCTCGCGTTTACGCCCGCACACACTTACCGTTCCCAAACCCCTAACTCCCATAGCTGGAAAACCCGTGGTGCAGCGTTTGGTCGAAGATATTGCCGCGATTAGCGCAGAGCAAGTAGAAGAAATCGCCTTTATTATTGGCGATTTCGGCAAAGAAACCGAAAAAGATCTGATGCAGATTGCCAAAAACTTGGGCGCCAAGGGACATATATTTTATCAAGATGTTCCACTCGGTACGGCCCATGCTATTATGTGCGCCAAAGAAATACTCACCGGTCCAATTGTCGTAGCATTTGCAGACACACTTTTTCGCGCAGACTTCAAACTCGACACCTCGGTGGACGGCGTAATCTGGACAAAAAAAGTTGAAAACCCCAGTGCCTTTGGCGTGGTTAAAATGGACGAAAACGGGGTAATCACCGATTTCGTTGAAAAGCCCCAAACCTTTGTCTCTGACGAAGCCATTATCGGTATTTACTTTTTTAAAGATGGGGCCAATTTGCGCTCGGAAATACAATATTTACTCGACAACGAAATAACCCACAAAGGAGAGTATTCCATCACCGATGCTTTGGAAAACATGAAATCCAAAGGGCAGCGATTCAAAACAGGTGTTGTAGATGAATGGATGGATTGTGGAAATAAAGCTGTGGTCATAGAGACCAATAACAAAGTTTTATCGTTTATAAAGGATAAAGAAACCATGATTCACGAAAGTGTGGTGCAAAAAAACACCCACATTATTGAGCCATGTTTTATAGGTGAAAATGTAAAACTTACCAATTGCACCATTGGCCCAAACGTTTCCATTGGAGATGGCACGGTGTTGGAACATGTAAAAATCGATCATTCGATGATAATGAAAAACAGCCATGTTAAAAACATCGAACTCACCCAGTCCATGATTGGAAACCACGCAAAAATTGATGGCAAGTGGAAATCCCTGAGCTTGGGAGACTACAGCCAAATGGAGGCTTAAAAGCAAAAAACGTATGTATAAGTACCTGCTCATCTTTACCCTAAACCTCGTCCTCATCCCTACTCTGTTTGCACAACAAGACAGCGCAGGAGATTTGGTTCAGCGCAGGGAAATCATGTTTCAGGAAGCTTTGTTTGCCGCCATGGCCGCCAAAGCTACTGAAAACCCCAAGAAGCAAATAGAAAAACTCCGAACCGCAATGGATCTCCGGGACGACGTACCTGTGGTGTATTACGAGCTTTCCAAAGTGCTTTTTGAAGAAGGTGAAGGTGAAGAAGCACTACATTACGCATACAAAGCAGCCGAATTAGATCCTGAAAATTATTGGATCGTCAAACATTTCTCAAACATGCTGGCCGCAGCGGAAATGTTTGACGATCTTTTAATTGTCCTTGAAGAGTTAAAATACATGACCGAGGACGATCTCACCTACGATTTGAAAATTTCGGAGGTTTATGCCGCACAAGGACAGTACAAAAAAGCCATCAAAAAACTCAACCAAATAGAAAAAGCCAGTGGGATAGTCCCCGACTTGGCGGAACGAAAAAAGAATATATGGCTGGCTGCCAACAAACCTAAAAAGGCAAGAAAGGAGCTGGAAAAACTCGTGAAAACCTATCCCAATGTACCCGAATTTTGGGGCGCTTTGGCCAATTTTCACCGGGCAAATGACAACAGCAAAGAAGCTGTAAGGGCTTATGAAAAACTACTCGAACTTCGCCCCGATGAACCAAGGGCGCACTTCGGGCTGGCTGAGGTTTATCGGGCAAATAATCAAACGGATAAATTTCTTCACCACCTAAATATTGCCATGCGCAGTGAAGATGTCGATGAAGGCGTGAGATTGGAAGTCATCATGAGTCTCATCAACGCATCTATGCGGGCGTCACATTTGCGGAAAGACATACGGGAAATGCTCGAAAATGCCGAAGAATTTCACCCGAATTCCCACAGAATATTGGGACTCAAAGGAGATTTCCACATGGCCATGGGCGAAGTTTCCAAAGCGGTAGAGGCCTATGAAAAAGCCGTTGCCCTACCCGATGGAAAAGACAAAAACGTTTACACCAATATCGTAAGGATTCATTTGGAAAAAGACAACCACGAGCGTGCTGTGCAATACGGAATGGAAGCTCTGGAGATTTTTCCCAACCAAAACGAATTGCACCTATTTACCGGCATTGCCCTTATGGAAAACAAACAGGATAGTCTGGCAGCAGAAATCCTCCTTCAGGGATATGAAATCACATTTGGGAATCCCGATTTCAAAAATGAATTTCGGCGACTGCTCGGCGAGGCATACCAAAGGGCGGGAATGGCCGCGGAAAGTGACATCTATTTTAATGAGTACCTAAAGGAAAACCCGGACGACGAACTCACGCTTAACAACTACGCCTATTATCTTGCGTTGAGAAACGAACGACTTGAGGACGCCCTTATCATGACAGAAAAAAGCAACCAACTTTCCAAAAACAATCCTACCTATCTCGATACATGGGCATGGGTGCTTTATCAAAAAGGCGATTATAAAAAAGCCCGAGAAATCATTGAGCGGGCCATCGAACTCGACGGCGGCCTAGATCCTGAAGTCCGCGATCACTATGGGGACATCCTCATCAAACTCGGCAAAAAAGATCTGGCCATTGTGCAGTGGAAAAAAGCCATCGAACTCGGAGGAGATGTGGAAAGTATTCAACCCAAAATTCAAGAATAATGGAAACCTTGAGATTCAAATCCATCCTGATTTTGGCGATTTTTAGCATTGCCACGGCATGCTCATCAAAAAAAAAGGTGGCAGAAAAGGAAGATGAGATTGATATGGAAAATATGATTTTAATTGATCAAATTATTCAAACCAACCTAAGCCCCGCATTTTACAGCGCCAAGGGAAAAGGACGCTTCAATGGCATGGGTGTAAACCAAGGATTTAAAATTGAAATTCGAAGCATTCGCGACAGTATTTTATGGATTGACGTCAGTGCAGCCCTATTTGGAATAAAAGTGGCACGGCTGATGGCCACACCCGATAGCGTGCATTTTTACAACCGATTGGAAAAGTCGTACCTACAAAGCAGCATTACGGATCTGCAAAAACTGGTGAAAGGGCCGGTAAACTTTTACGATCTGCAAGCATTGATCAATGGACAGCCCATAGGCTCGCTGGGGAAAGGCACAAAACTGGAAAATCGGGAGGGACAATGGATCCACCTAAACAACAGTCCATCCAGGGAAGTATTGCTGCGTTTTGATGCCGGGACCTTTCAACTTCTGGCGCAGGGCATTTCTTATCCTTTGGAAAAACAATCCGTACAAGCGTCCTACAGGAAGGACAGCGAAAGTATTCCCCTTCCCAAAGAGATTAATTTATCCACCGTTTATAAAAACGATGACATCCGTCTTTCCATTAATTTAGACGAAGTTAATTCCGAAAGTCCACCTCATTTTCCATTTAGCATTCCAAGTGGCTATAAACCTATGTAACATAAAGTCCATCACATGGTTGATGTGTATTTTCCTCCTTTTTGTCGTACCGGTCAACGGTCAAAAAGACAATAAGGAAAAGCTCCAATTGCAAAAAGTGCGGCTGGAGGACGAAATAAAATTGGCCAATGTCATCCTTCGGGAAATGCGGGAGGATCGAAAAGAAAGCATCAGTAGTTTGGAGGCTTTGGGGCAAAAGCTTCGGATTCGCGAGCAGCTGCTTAGAACCCTAAATCGGGAATTGAAACTGCTGGAAGAAGATCTCCAAGCGCAACAAGGGCAGCTCAAAGAACTGGAACAACAACTCGAATTGCAAAAGCAAGTTTATGCGGATATGATTCGGAAGGCATACAGCAACCGCGATCAACACACCGTTTTGATGTTCATTTTGAGTTCTCAGGATTTTTTTCAAGCCGTAAAACGCGTGCAATATCTCAAGCAAATTGCCAAAGCGCGGCAAAAACAGATAGAACGAATTGCAGAAACCCAATTCGCCATTGAGTCGGAGCAGGAATCCATCCGGAAAAAAGTAAAAGAAAAAGAAGCGGTAATTGAACGACAGCGAAGAGAAAAGGAAATCTTGCTGAAAGAGAAAAAAGAACAAGAATCGCAACTTGCATCATTTAGTGGCAAGGAAAAAGAAATTCAGGAGGACATAAAGAAAAAGCAACAACAGCGCGACCAACTCAATCAGGAGATTCAACGACTGATTGCAATAGAAATAAAACGCGCAAAAGAAGAAGCCTTGCGGAAACAAATTGAGGATGAAGCAAAAAGTGTGGGCTTGGTCAAAAACAAAGACTTTACCTCAAAAACCACCAATCAACAATTAAAGACCCTAATCACCAAGGCTAGAGAAGCCAAGGCAGCTGCGGGGAAAGCCACTGAAGCACCTGTAGAGCGATTACCGGAACTGAGTGCAGAAAGCCAGTTGTTGGCCGCCAATTTCAGTGCCAACAAGAAAAAACTGCCATGGCCGGTAGATCGCGGATTGGTCATTGCTAAATTCGGACCGCAAAGTCATGCCGTGGCCAAAGGCGTAGTATGGGACAACAAAGGCATCGACATAGCCTCCGAGAAGGGCAGCAAAGCCAAAGCCGTATTTGAGGGCGAAGTAATAAGCATATTGCGAATTCCCGGCGCCAATAAGGCCGTGCTGGTGCGCCACGGGAATTATTTTACCGTATATAGCAACCTCACCGAAATATATGTAAAGCAAAACGACAAAATAAAAGTTGGGCAAACCATAGGACTTATTTTCACAGATGATGAAAACGGTAAAACGGTATTGCATTTTGAGATTTGGAAGGATACAGAGGTGATGGATCCGCAGGGCTGGCTTCAGTAAGGGTTTACCTTTGCCGCAAAAAATTTAGTTTTTTTTTGAATAAAGAAAAGGGAAACACAGGATAAGAAAAATAGTTGTTCAAAGTTGTCATCCTCGATCCTGTCGTACTTTTGTCGCTCAAATTTAGGCTATGCAATTTTTGCTTTTCAATATAGGTTTTGGTGAAATTGGCTTTGTGCTGATCATCGTGGTTATGTTCTTCGGTTCCAAACAAATTCCCGCCATAGCCAGGGAACTGGGCAAAGGCATACGCATGATGAAAAACGCCACAGAAGACATCAAGCGCAGCATCAATGATTCAGCGAAATTAGACGAAGAGGAAGACAGCATTACAGACACCATCAAAGAGGGAAAAAAAGCCATTGATGAGATTTCGGGAACTATAAAGCGGAATTTGAATCGGTAAATTAAACGTTCACCGAGGTTCTTAAATTAAGATTACAATATTCGGGACTAAGCTATGATTATAGGACAAAAACCAACTTGAGTAAATCTTCAAATTCTGAGTCTGCCCCAAAAAGTCCCTTTCTGCGAAAATCATTCTTGAGTCTGCTCTAAAAAGTCCCTTTCTGCCAAAATCTTCCTTGTCGGTATATTTTCGAATCTTCTCTAATAGCTGGTTAGCTCCGGTTCAAAAAATCCCCTCCGCGTTGATTTTGATTGAAATCATCCTTTTTAGAGTGGACTCATCGTTTAATAGCAAGGATTACGAAATTTCAGCCAACCTTTAGTAACAACCAAGATTTTATCCGTTCGATACGTTTAAAAAAGTCCCAATATCCGGGACGTGTACATGGAATAACTCAACATACATTGACTACAAATAAAATTTTAAACACAATGATAATAAGCATAAAATTTTCATTTGTATTAAATTTAAACGTATTTTCGTAAAATTAACCGATGTAAACCGACGTAGAATTAAAAGCATGAGCCATGAAAAATACTATTGTAATCCCCATATTGATGATCTGTATTTTTTTACCCTTTGCCTGTAAAAAAAGTGAACAGATAGAAGCCACTACCGTAAACGGCCAGGTATGCACCTTTGGTTCCGAAGACCCCATTATTCACCCTCCGGTAAGGGTTCAGTTGCTTGAAAGGATTTCTACCGCTGTTTGGGGCAGTGCAGACTATTATGAAGTAGTGGATGAAACCATGACCGATGAAAACCAAAATTTCA
>JAFIEY010000208.1 GCA_020832345.1 Cryomorphaceae bacterium
TAGTTCTTGCAAGAGGCGGGTAGTCGTCGAACACCGAGTAAACAAAGCGCCCCCGAGAGTTCAGGAGAACTTCGGGGGCTTTTTTAGTGGGGCGCTTCGTCTACTCGGATGAATGTTATCGGTTCGGTGTTCTTCTTCGTCCGCTTGGTTGTCTGTCGGTTTTACGGTGCGGTTGGACAGACACACTCTTTGCCAAGCTTGGGTTGTAGCGTTGACTTGTGCGGCTTGGCAATGTGTGTGGCTGTGAAGGGTTGGCATCATAATTTTGCATTTTCTATTAAGTCGTTCAGTATGTCGCCACCAGCCAATGTCAATGCAACTCTTAGGTCTTGAATATTTATTTCTGCAACTGCTCTGTCTCTGTATGTAACATTTAGACCATCTACTGCTTTGTCTAAAGTATATGGATTTGATTTAATTTTATCTAGAAGTTCAATTTTTGTATATGCTATTGCAGGAATACCTGTTGGAACTGCGTGTAAAACCGTTGCTCTTGTCCACGTTTTGAAAAAGAAACTAATTGTTGTTTCTGTCTTGCCACCGTTATGCTCAACTAAGTAAATATCTTTAGCAATTTCAACTTGGGCTGTGTAATTAATTGCAGGCAACAAAAGATTAAAAAGAGTGCCTTTCTCAATAATTACTGTTCTTTTCGGTAAAACGATTGCTTCTAAGTCTTGAATAGTTTGGAAGGCAAGTTCTAAGTCGTTACGATAAATTGGGCTTACTATGTCACTGTGCGACATAGGGTTGAAGAGAATACTTTTATAGTTCTGTAAACTGTCAATTAGATTAGTTGGTGGTTCTATTCCAAGGTCTTCATAAAACTCTTTAAGCCTGTTGATTAGTGTTTCTAAATTGATTGGCTTAATTAAGCCTTTTATTCCTTCTCCAATTGTGTAGGTTTCTAATAGTTTAACTCTTAATAATCTTTCACATTCCTTTCTCAAATAGTTGGCTGCAGCGGGGAAATCAAATGCATCAAAATACTCCCTTGCTTTTTCTAGGTTTGTTTTATCATTATGAATGACTTTTGGGCCATCTGCACTTTTATAAAACTCAATAAACTTCCAGCCCGCTAAGTTGATTTTAGATACCTCATACCAATGTCTGTCGTATGTTGTTATGAATATTTGAAAATGCTTAAATACTTTATCTGCTTCTGGAACATCTGTTTCTTTAAGCAAATTCAATAACCTCAACCTATTTTCATTATCCAAGCCGATTAAAATATCATCCAAAAAAAGCGGCTTTAAATTAGGTGAAAAAGGACTTTGTTTGATGATTGCTCCTAAAAATATGCTTATTGCTATTGCTGAAAGTTTAGCTTCATTCAGTGAAAAATGGGGATTTTGAGCATCAATGGAAATTCCATTTTCAGAAACTTGTAAGTTTATTACTGGGAATTGGTCTATTCGGCCCCATTCATTGATTGTAATGTTTCTTCGTGTAAATTGAATTTCCATTTCGGGGTAAAGTTTTTGCAAAACTCTATTCACGAATGGAGCTAGATAATCTGAGCCTGTTGAGTGAAATAGATTATCTAAAGCTTTGTTTACTTTTTTGGCTTTGCTTTCAACAGATGCCTTCTTTTGTCGGGCAAAATAAAACTCCTGACCATTACCATATTCTTTGTCGTGTTCTACAAGCGTATCATTCCAAAGTTTACCTAATTCAACATTTTCTGTAATTGTGTTTGATTTAAAATGCTTTAAAACTCCATTTAATACCAGTTCAAAAACATCAATCTTATCAGAAATCTTCACGTTGTGAACTCCTAATAAATGCTTATAGGTCAGGAAACTTTTTAATCTATTCGCATCTATTATTTCGGTGGTATTAGTGTCTTTTGCTGTCTCATTTAGTGTTTTAACTATATCACCGTCAAATTCAACTTTTATTGAACAATCCGTTCCACCATCAGTCAAATTGAAGTTTCTCAACTCAGCCATTTTTACGGTTTCTACGCTTGATTGAAAGAAGTCTTTCAATGCATAGTAAAATGAGCTTTTGCCACTTCCATTTTCACCGTAAATGAAAACATTAGAGCCACCAACCGGAATTTTTTCTTCCTTGGTAAATGCCTTATACTTATTTATGGTTATACTTTGAATTTTCATTTGAGAGCCTCTTTAATAATCCTTACTTCCTCCACACTATCCAAGGTTTCAATAGCAAAACGCACTGGGTGGTTATTGTCATACAAACGCTCAAACTCACTTTGGATGATAGCTAGTTTCTTTTCTTCACTCATATCTTCTGTGATGGGCTTTAAATCTCCTAAATGCTTTATGATTTCTTTTCCTGCCGATTTGATTTCTGAAGGGAAGTAGAGTTCGTAGACTAGTCCACAGTTAACTTGATAGAAAAATTTAAATTCGACTGAATTTAATTCTTGAATGTATAAATACTCTGAAAGTATCGATATAGATTTTACGAAATTTTCATTAAAAATGACTGGAAAATCTGCAAGGAATCTTTTTGCAAAAGAGAAGTAACCACCTCTAAATTTTGTTGATGTTTCAGCAATATAAAACGCAAGTATTTCGCTATTGAGTATTCCAGAGAAATACATTAGCAGCTTTGGGTTGCTCGGTATAATACCATATACACCTGCATTACCACCACCAACAAACCAGTAATCACCAGCTTTATCAACGCCAAAATTCGGAGAACCTGATAACACTTGAGTAAGAAGTTTGGGAGAGAGAAATTTATCTATCTCACGATTATTCCACATCGAATACCAAGTTTGGTATTCCATATTTTCTGAACCTCTACTTTGAAGTTCCTTTTTCATACTATTTAAATAATCGAATGTTTTAGGATACTTTTTAATTTCCTCCAAACTTAAGAGTTGTGTTTTTCCCTGATTACTATAATAAGGATAAATAGTAATGTACTTTACTTTTGGTTTTTTATGAGCCTTTGCCTCTTTACCTTTTAGTAATTTCTTCGAAATATCTTTTTCCAGAAAATATGTTTTATTATCGAATAGGCTTTTACATTCATAAAGATTATCCTTTTCATTAATGAGCTCTAAGAAAAAATATTTATCACCTCCAGAAATTAAACCTTGAAAAATTTCATCTGTACAATCAATCAGTCTCTTTGAACCGATTTTAAGTTTTTCAAAAACCTTAATCTTTTTATTAGAAAGTAGTTCCCATTTTTTATCTACATCAAAATGATTTCTTGAAGTAAATTCTAAATTTCTTAGAATTGAGGACTTAGGATTCCATAAATGATAATTGAAAAAATCACTTGGTCTATTTGTAGTTTGAATAATGCAGGTATAAGTTGTGGCTGTCGAAAAATTTTGAGTATCACCAAAATCAATTATTGCTTTTACATTTTTGTTTCTGGAATAGTAGTTTCTTAGGCCACTGCCATAGTCTGCGTTAAAAAATTTATTGGGATTTATAAAAATCAAATTTCCTTGTTGGTTCTGTATAGTGTCGCCTTTTTCAAGAAATAAAACATACAGGTCATATTTTCCTGTTGCTGAAGAATAAAGGCGTTTGAAAACATCTTTACTAACTTTATCAATACCTTGAACTCTAACATAAGGTGGATTCCCAATCACCACATCAAAGCCACCTTTTTCCCGCCAAACTTCGGAGAAAAATAGTTTGTAGTCAAAGTCTATGTTGAAGCCTGCAAACTGCTCAGCAGAGTCAAGTAGTTCACGTATTTTGGTGTTAATTTCTTGTCGCAGGGTTTTCTTTTCTTTTTCGTCTGTAATGTCGTAGAATTTTTCTTTTAGTGTCTCCAGTTCCTTTTCTACTTGTAAGTTTCGCATAGCCGTTTCAGGCATTCCAATCAGCGAGTTGCCACAAACAATTTTATAATCTAAGTTGGGCAAGGTTTCAATAGGATCTAAATCGTCTTCGTCCACTACTAATGAAAGCCACAAACGCAGACGGGCAATGTCAATGGCACTGGCATCAATATCTACCCCGTAAATGCTTTCTTGTATTATATGCCGTTTCAGGCGATATATGTAGCGGCTTTCATTTACACTTTCTCGTTGTTCAAATTTAAAGTCTTTCAGTTTTTGCGTAAGGTAATCGTAACCAAAATGAGGTTTCAAAACCAGCATAGCATTTACCAATTCGTGCAGCAAACCCACTGGGAAGGCTCCCGAACCAATGGCAGGGTCACAAATGCGGATATTACTAAGTTTTTGATCTATTATTTCTGCGTGTTGGCGAATGCTTTCAGGCAATTGGTATTGGTAGGTTTTGCTTTCTCCTTTAGTGGCTACACGTTGGTCGTTTTCCAAAGCAAAATGCCCTTCACGTATATAAGTTTCAATGTCTTTTTTAGGTACACGAATATTGTTCGTATGTTCCAACTCAATCTTTAAGTTTCCTTTTTTATCGGCACTTCCACCAAAGATTTTGGTTTGGTCTGAACCAAATTCTTGATAACTGCTCGTGCCACTGTTCAGTGCATTGTCCAAATAATGAATCAAACTTTCCTGACACATATAATGCACAATTTCCCTTGGGGTATAGAATGCACCTTTGCTTTTACGCTCAGTAATGTCGAGCATATTTTCAAACACTTTCCCCAACATTTCGGGGTCTACAGCTACTTCTTTATCTAATGGTTCATCTTCTTTGATGGTGAAGTTGTAACGGTCAAACACATCCAGCACACCTGTGCCTACATCGCCCGATTTGTTTTTCTCCTCATTGCGAAATAAATTTTCAGGAATTGTGATGTTCGCATTTTGCCAGTCGTAATCAGCTTCAAACAATCCACCGTTTAAGAACGGGATTCGACATTTGAAACGCTCGTAGTAGGAGTTTACATTGTCTCGCTCTTTGGCGAGGGCTTCATAAAACAGGTATTGTAATTTGTCTTTAAAAAAGTTTACTCCTTCGGATTGAGACTTTTCATTCAATTCCTGCACAAAGCGTTTTTTTCCTGTTCCCCAGCGTTCGTTTTTTGCAACACCCAACCAACCTTTTTTCTGCAAAAAGTATAGGAACACAATTTGTCCCAATAGTTTTTTTGTAAATCGGGTATTGTCTATTTCGGCTTTATCAATGGCAGCTTTTACTTGGCTATCATTCTCAAAATGTTCGTAAAGTTTGATGTAAAGGTCTTTGTATTGGCTGAAGAATTCTTCTGTGACTTTTTCTATGCTGAAAGCTGCTTCTAGTTCTTCAAGAGTAGGGTTGTTGGCAATGTTTTGAAGCAAAGGCAACAGCTGATTTTTTGCGGTATGGGCTTTTTCGTATTTGCCAACCAAAAATGAATAGCGTTTGGCAGGTGTAAATTCTTTTTTGGTTTTTACTTTACCTTTTTCTTCGTCAAGTTCAGATTTGTATTCGAGTTTTATAAACGAAAAACGCCAATCAGCACCATCATCCTCTTTAGAGTAAAACGCCACTAAAGCATAATCTTTTTCAAACTTGCTTAGATGCTTGATAACAAAATTTCTTAATACAGTTCTAGCTCTTTCAAGTTTGGTAATGCTTTTCACTTCAACTATTAAAACGTCCAGTGCCTCACCTTCGGGATCAATGTATTTCCCAATACGTTTGTAAGTATTGATATGTTCTTTGTAGTCATCCCAAATCAGGTTGCCTGCATAAGAATTACTTTTCGGCTCTAAATCATTCAATAAGTTTTTGGCGAAAATGGTAAACCTATCTTCGTTAAACGAATCGTTGAATGTATCTTCTATCAGGGCTTGTGCTGTTTTCTTATCCATATTACTTTGTTATATATCCTGAAAGGATGACTTCACGTTTTTGAAATTTCTTGGCATTCTTTGCCCCCTCTATGGCTACAAAACGGATGTGTTTTTCCAAAATATGAAGCACTTGAAGTGGGTCTGTTGTTTTTTCCAATTCGTTTTTAATCAACTGAGCAGTTTTTTTGGCTATTGTGCCTTGTGACAACATTTCCTTCACACCATTAATAAATTCATCATTTGAATCGGTAAAACCTTTGAAGTTTTTAAAAGATTTGTCTTTCAGTCGGTTTTCAATGTATTTGGCATTGGAACGCCCACCACTCCCTTTGGTTTCTTCATCGCCTACAGTTGTATCCAATTCAAAACGGGTCTTGTTGGTTTGCAACAAATGGTAATACTCATTAGGAATGTTAGCACGTTTTGTATCGGGTTTACATTCTAATTCTTTAACCGCATCAAAAAAAGTAATCTCACCCGATTTTACGCTTTCATTGATATAGAATTTTTTGAGTTTACCAATTCGGAAAAAAGTTACCAATTGGTCGGCATCTAGTTTTTCTTTTTTGAAACCTGAACGAGCTTTTTTAGGCAGGTTTTTAATTTTCTCAAATAAGTCGGGTTGTTCGTCTCTGATTTTTCGCATCATTTCCAGATACTTCAATTCAGAATCTCCTTCGCCATCTTCACCAGTGTAAGCAGTTTTACTGTTTAAGGTGTTGAATAATTCCTGACTTCCAAATTCTTCACCGTCACTCAAGTATTTAGCATCCTCTCCCAAAATGTCGTGAAACATCTGGATTTTGTTGGTAATATTTACTTCCAATCCTAATTCAATATCAGATTGTGTCGTAGGAAAAAAGTTAAAAATATGAACCTTTGGAAAATTACTACCCAAACGATTTACACGACCTGCTCTTTGTAATACACGAGTTGGATTCCAAGGCAAATCATAATTCACAAGCACGTTAGAACGGTGCAAGTTTATACCCTCTGCCAATACATCTGTTGCAATTAAGATTTTTAAATTATCTGTTTGTTCTTTTCCTTTTCGATTTGGGTCGTAATTGGCGGTTATCAAATCTCTTGAAACAGTATGATTCGATGTTAATTTTTTATCAGTGTGCCTACCACCTGTGCATGAATAAAACATTACCTGACCAGGGAATTCATCAATCAATGCTTCATAGATGTAATCGCCAGTTTCTTTTGATTCTGTAAAGACAACCAATTTGTTGCTTTTAAGTGCTTTGATTGCTTTTAAGTCACGAATGAACTGTTCTAGTTTTGGGTCGGAATGAACTTTTCTCCAAAGTTTTTTAATATCTTTCAGAATCTCCAAATCAAATTCTAGCTTGTTAACAAACTCTTTTTTGAAATCCTTTGAATCGTATTTATGTGCTTTTTCGTCATCAACAAAAGCTTCTAGTTTTTCAATATTGTCGCTTTCTATCAGGTCGTAAACATCTACTTTTTTGCTTATGTAAACTGTGCCGTTGTGATACATCTCAATGAACTTTTCATAAGAGATAATGAAACGGTCAACACTTTGGCGAAATGCGTGGAAACTACTTTCCAAACGCTTCACCAAAATGCCTTTCATAAAGCCACCCACGTTTCGTTGCTGTTGCTTTTCAAACTCACTCAGCGTTTTGTTTCCAATGTAATAAAGCAAAGGAGTGTATCGGGCATACGTAAACTCTGCTAGTTTTTTTATAGTTTCTATAAATGTTTCTTCTAATTCGCCTTCATACTCATAAACAATTTTTTGCGGATTGTCCAAGTCAGGGAATGTCAATCCCTGCATTTGCATATCCTGCTTGAAATAGGTCATAACGTCTTTACGTGTTCTACGAACCATCACGTAACGAAGAATGCTGTTTCGGATATCGTCTGAAACTTCTTTGATTAGCTTTTTATAGTCAGGGTCGGTTTTTTCGAGTTTTGATAATTTAGTCCTGAATCCTGCAAAGTATTTTTCAAGATTGGGTATTCCCGGAATTGTTGAACTTTTGGGAGCTTGGAAGAGCTTTAATTGAGCAAAAATGTCATCAACGGTATTGTTTAATGGTGTTGCAGTTACCAAAATCACTTTCTTACCACGACAGATGTCCAATAGATTGGCATAGGATTGAGTTCCTTCATTTCTAAAACGGTGGGCTTCATCCACAACAATATAATCGTATCGCTCAAGTCCTTTTTTGATTATGTGTTCAAGCTTACCTAATGATTCCACTTCAAAACTTCTGATTCCAAAATCAAACAAAGAATCTTTCCAATAATCTTTTAAAACAGGAGGGCAAATAACTAAAGTTCTTCCTTGTAATTGTTGTAAAAGCAATGCGGTAATAAAGGTTTTACCCAAACCAACCACGTCTGCTAAGAAAACACCGTTGTATGTTTCCAAAATTTTCTTTGCTTGTATCGCTGCCTGATTTTGGTATTTGAGTTTCATAAAACCTTCTGGAAGGAAGGGTTCAAATTCATCAGCCAAATTGATGTCTTCTTCCAAGTATTCATAAATGAGTTTTAGGTAAAGTTCATAAGGCAGAATTTGGTCATTCAGCCAAGTCTTGTTCTGAATGGTGTCAATAAAATCATCCGATATATCAACCGATTCTTTCCAAAGTGTATTGAATTGGTCTTCGGCAAAAAGAACATCTCTTTTGCTTCGCAACTCAACGTTAAATTCACGATTTGCGACAAAACCCGATTCAGAAAAATTACTCGAACCAGTAATGACAAATCCATAGTCACGGTCTTCGGGTTTGAACTTTCCAATATAAACTTTTGCGTGAATGTTTTTTGATGGGTATGCTCGTATTTCTAATTTCTTTCCATTTCCATTGTAGGCCTTGTCCATAGCAGGGTCTTGACAATCGGCTTTCAAAAACTCAATAAATTTGCGAATTCCTATTTCAAGTCTATTATCGTTTTCATCACTATTTTCAATTTCTTCTTTCAGGTTTGCCTGATATTTCTTTTTAGTTCGTTGATGCGATTCAAAATCAATCATTCCTAATTCCTGATGATACTGCATCATATCGTAAGAGTCTCTGTCAATACTTAACCCAACAAGAATTCTGATTTTTTCAACAGGTTCTAATGCGTCATACAATTGATAAAAACCACTGGCTCTGAAATAGCCAACCAGTACGTCAAAAAGCTGTGTGTCTTTAAGTGTTGATTTAAACCTGCTTAATAAACTGTGCCCTTCTTCATTTGTAAAGAATGTCAAGTCAGTTTGGTCTATTTTATTTTCTAAACTCATATTTATTTGCGGCTTTTAATACTATTCAGCGTTTCTTCCAAGCCGCTTTTTAAAAATTTCAATTCTCCTAAGTCCGATAAAATGAACGCTTTGATAAATTCAATTTCCATTTCTTTCTCCTGTATTTCCAAAGTCTTAGCTAGAGTCGGCAACATTTCTTTTGTCGCCACTCGTTCGCTTCTCTCAATCTTGCTCAGAATCGAAGTGTCAATGTCGAGTTCAGCAGCAACCTTTCTGAGTGGAAGTCCCAGTTGTTCTCGTCTGTTTCGTAAATATTCTCCAAAAGAATTCATCTTGTCGTATTAGTTTGGACTAATTCGTCAAAAGTACGATTTATTTTGTATTTCTGTCGTCCGTGCGTTGGGAAAAATTCAAGATCTTTTGGTTTTTTAGTTTGGGCTATGCGTGTCGGCAAAAAACCAAATGTGCTTGAATGTGCGGCTGGCTTTTTACACTGAGCGATAACGGTCTAGTGTATGAGTAGTAGCGGGTTTCTACTCACAAACCTTTCGGTTTTGTACTGACCTTAATTATATGTTTATACTTTCTTTTTATCACTTAAACCGCTATTAATTATACACATTGTTGTATGCAGTGCTTTTACTAACAATATTAGTTAGTCAATCCATTCAGTATTTTTTTATCGTAGTTCGAGATTCCAAATACTCCTGCAATAATTTCATCTCCATATCTATTCCAAATATTATTAAAACTTGTTCCAATAGAGTCTGCCGTCAAATTACCTTCTGCAAATGACAAAACAGGTCCTTTGTGAATTCCACAGTAGTTTGATGTAACTATAAGTCCATCTTCATTGTACTCAAGCATTTCTTGGAATATTCTATAAGCTGTATCATAGGCAATTTGCTCATTTTCAAAAGCCGTTCCTATAGGATTCTGACTTGCTCCAATTATCATTCGAGGTGTAAGTCCGTAATAGTATCTCTCAAATTTACCTTGATGGTAAGCTTTTAAAATTCTAATCCAATTCATCTTTCCAATTTTCTATCAACAACATAGTTTTATTATCAGGTTCAAACTCTTTTGGTTTTATTGTACCAATATCAATCATCACAGGAACTTGGGCTGAAAGTCCAGCCAAAATACAGGTTCCCGTTGGTAATATTGGTAATGATTCAAAAGATAGTTTATCTAAATATGAGACTGTCCTCTCTACAGCTTTAATATCATTATTGTTGATTAATCTATGAAGGAAAAAATTATGCAATTGAGATATTATTGTTGCCGATATATCAGACGGTCTTTGGCTTGCAATAGTTAAGAATGTTCCAAATTTTCTTCCCTCTTTAATTATCTCCTCAAAAGTTTCTAGTCTATAATCTTTCCAAGTCTCACTCTCCCTTTGAGAAATTGAAGACAAAATATTATGCGCTTCGTCTATTACAAGGTTTAAATATTTTTCTTTTTCATTTA
>JAFIEY010000215.1 GCA_020832345.1 Cryomorphaceae bacterium
ATACCAGACCTCAAGACAGGAACGTATGTCGAAATAGTCAATCCCAAACTACAATTCGCAAGCGCTTCAATTAACTCTACCCGACACCGAATAAAAAATAACTTACCGGGAACACCAGCGTTTTGTCCTATGATTAATAAAACCGATAAATTAGAAAGCTTCATTTCTAAAGATTTATCTGGTTCAATCGAAAAAGGCTTAGACGGCAGGGACAAAGATGTAATCAGAAGAACTGCTGCATTTCTGTTATTAAAAGACTCAAAAGCTTCCTTTGCCATCGAAGGGGAATATCCTCCAATCCTTAGAGCAAGAAATTGGGGCAAAGCAATTGGCCAAGCAGGAAAAAAACAGCTAACAATAGAAGAGTTAGAACGGCTTCAAGACATAGTAATTGGGCCTAAAAAGCTGAAGAATATGGGGTTGAGAATGCAGGAAGGGTTTATCGGAGAGCATGATAGAGAAACTCTTTCTCCATTACCAGACCATATATCAGCAAAGTCTAAAGATTTACCCGCTTTGATGAAAGGACTTTTAGATACAAGTAAACTTTTACAAGAATCAGGATACGACCCTGTTTTAGCAGCCGCTACGATAGCATTTGGATTTGTATTTATTCACCCTTTCTCTGATGGCAATGGTCGTATTCACAGATACATAATTCATCATGTATTGACTCGAATGGGTTATACTAAAAGGGGAATGATTTTTCCATTATCAGCTGCCATACTAAATCGAATTGACGAATACCAGTCAATTCTAGAGTCATACTCTTCACAAAGAATAGATTTAATAGAATGGAAACCCACAGCAGATCATAATGTTAAAATTCTCAATAACACAATTGATCTATATCGTTATTACGACCTGACCAAACAGGTAGAATTTTTATATGAATGTGTGGAAGAAACCATCGAGCAAATAATACCAGAGGAACTAGATTATTTAGAAAAATACGACCGAGTAACTAAATACATAAATAATTATTTGTCTTTGCCAGACACCAAGGTGGATTTATTAATCAAGTTGCTAAATCAAAATAACGGTAGGTTATCAAAGAATAAAAGACAGAAGGAATTTGGCGATATCACGGATGAAGAAGTTTCATCAATCGAAGAGAACTTTCAGTCTATTTTTGAAATAAATAAACGAAAGCCCAACATTCATTCGAGTAGCCAAAGTGCCCCACCAAAAAAGCCCCGATAGTTAGCCTATAACTGCCGTGACGCTTTGTTTACTCGGTGTCTGTCCCGTGCGTAGCTTTACGGGATTAGATGACTCTTGTTCCGTCAGCGAAGTGATACGGAAACCTGCCTCTTGCAAGAACTACCTTAAGGGGAAAGTATCCCTTAGTCGGCCTCAAAACGGCATAAGTAATAGAGACCAGCACGTGCACTGGATAAATAAGTATAAAAAGAGGATTTCCATTCAATAATACAACGTATTTAAAATTAGACCCTAAAAATACCAATTTTGTTGTATTTTGCGGTGTGAAAAGCTGATCGCCGTGAGGCGGGTTTAGCTTGAACTCATTCAAAGGTAACATCCCTCCGGCTTATGAAAACTCCCCAAAGGACAAAGAAAAACACCGAAGCGAGTACAGCGTCTGAAGGGCTGAACAGAAATTTACCGCAAAAATACCTAGCTCGCCGGATGTTTACAGGATAGTACTATTACTGTTTATTTAACTTGCTTGTAAACAGATGTTGTTGTTTTGTAGTTTACTTTCGCTCCAAAGGGGTTTGCAATACTTTTAACAAATACAAGCATTGTTTCCGCCTAATCCTATTTCACCCTGGTATAGGCTATTAATTTCCCAAATAACATTTTGCTGTGGAAAAAATTCCTCCAACATTAAAAAACACAAAGCGGTTAATTCTTCCTCTGATTATTGGGTTTTCTATCATTGCACTTGATTCTTGTATCATCATTCCCCGATCTGGACATCACAAAAAAGGCTATAAGAAAAAAGGACCTCCTCCATGGGCTCCTGCGCACGGGAAAAGAGGAAAGAAACGAGGAAAGAAAGGATTTACATCCATTCCAACCATCGGCTCATTCAATGCCTTGAGCAGTTCAACCTACACCTTCCCCGATGGACACAAATGAATCATTCCAAATATGCCTCCATCGGTGTATTCTAATAATGATATAAATGGAATAACACAAGAAGAGGGTATGCCTCCCAAACTTTAGAATACATTGAGATTGGGACAATTGAATTGGTAACGGGCTGATTTTTTTTGACCGGTTGTGAAACTGTTTGGATTTCCTTCTTGGAATTTTTTATAGCGTATTTTTGTTCCATATAAAGGCTACTTTACGCTGCATAACTATGGAGCAAGAAAAAAATTTATAGTTGAGTGAAGCCCAAATCATCAAGAGCTTGAATCGCAAAATCTGCGCAAAAAAGCTATTCAGCCTCAACAACAACTCCATTTTCCAAATATAACCTAAGTTTGTAGGCCATTACACGCCACAACAAACTGAAAAATTGAACCCAAGCTCATCCATAGTATTCATTGATTCGGAAATTTCCATTCAAGAAAAAAGAGTCCTTGCCATTGGGTGCATCGATTCCCAAAACCGTCGGTTTCACAATGCCTCGGTGGAACAGTTTGCTCAGTTCATCAAAAACAGTCAATTTGTGTGTGGACACAACATCCTGCAGTTCGACATTCCTCACTTGAAAAGCAAATCGAACCCGGATCTGTTTGACAATCAAACCATCATCGACTCACTCCCGCTGTCGCCATTGCTGTTTCCGCGCAAACCCTACCATCGACTTTTAAAAGACGACAAGCTCCAATCTGAAGAGACCAACAACCCCCTTAACGACGCCATCAAAGCCAAGGAATTGTTTGAAGATGAAGTGGAAGCATTCCAAAACCTCGACACCGATCTCCAGACCATTTTCTACCAGCTGCTTCACAATCAAAGGGCGTTTTCGGGGTTTTTCAAATACCTGAACGTTTCCTCCAGTGAGACGGATGTTGCGCAATCCATCCAAAACACCTTTGGCAATGCAATTTGCAGCAACACCAACCTCACCGGGATTATTCGTCAAAACCCCGTTTCGCTCGCATATTGCCTGGCACTTCTAAGCGCCTTCATCAAAGAAAAAAGCACGCATTCCATTACGCCTCCATGGGTATTGAAAAACCATCCAGAGGTCGAACAAATCATGTTCAAACTGCGCAACAATCCCTGTGTCCCGGGGTGCGCCTATTGCAATGAAGCCCTGGATGCCCAAAAAGGCCTCAAGCGTTTTTTTGGATTTGATGCCTACCGAACCTTTGATGGTGAACCGCTTCAACAAAACGCCGTTGAGGCTGCCCTGCACAACAAATCCATACTCGCCGTTTTCCCCACCGGAGGCGGCAAGTCCATCACCTTTCAGGTTCCCGCACTGATGAGCGGTGAAAATGCACGAGGATTAACCATCGTCATTTCACCTTTGCAATCGCTCATGAAAGATCAAGTGGACAACCTGGAACGTGCCGGCATTACGGATGCTGTCACCATCAACGGATTGCTCGACCCCATTGAACGCTCAAAGGCCTTCCAACGGGTAGAAGATGGTTCGGCCACGCTCCTGTACATCTCTCCCGAGTCGCTGCGGTCCAAAACCATCGAACGAATTATTCTGGGACGAAAAATCACCCGCTTTGTCATCGATGAAGCCCATTGTTTTTCGTCGTGGGGACAAGATTTTCGCGTGGACTACCTCTACATAGGAGACTTCATCAAATCCATTCAAACCAAAAAAAATCTGGAATTCGCCATACCTGTTTCCTGCTTTACTGCCACGGCGAAGCAAAAGGTCATCGAGGACATCAGACAGTATTTTCAGGAGAAACTGGCACTGGATCTGGAATTATTCACTTCAAAATCGGCGCGCACAAACCTGCAGTACAAGGTTTTTCAAAAAGCCGGTGAAGAGGAAAAATATCAGTCTGTTCGCGATTTGGTCGAACAAAAAAACTGCCCCACCATCGTTTACGTCTCCCGTACCCGAAAGGCATACCAATTAGCCGAACGCCTCACCAAAGACGGATTAAATGCCAGACCCTACCACGGGAAAATGGACGTCCGGGAAAAAACCGCCAATCAAAATGCATTCATCGAGGGTCAGGTGCAAATTATGGTTGCCACTTCGGCCTTTGGTATGGGGGTAGATAAAAAAGATGTGGGCATGGTCATCCACTACGAAATATCCGACTCGCTGGAAAACTACATTCAGGAAGCCGGACGGGCCGGACGCGATGCCAGCATTGTGGCCGATTGCTATGTGTTGTTCAACGAAGAAGACCTGAGCAAGCACTTCATTCTTCTAAACCAAACCAAACTTTCCATCAAGGAAATTCAGCAGGTGTGGAAAGCCATCAAGCACATCACCCGATTTCGCGCAAAAGTGTCGAACTCTGCACTGGAAATTGCCCGCAAAGCCGGCTGGGACGACAATGTAGTCGAAATTGAAACCCGCGTAACCTCCGCCATTTCAGCACTTGAAGAGGCCGGATATCTGAAGCGAGGTCAAAACATGCCACGCATCTTTGCCAACAGCATCCAATCGCGAAACGCCCAGGATGCGATTGAGACTATTCTCTCATCCGATCTATTTGACCAGCGCCAAAAAGAACACGCCGTACGCATCATCAAAAAACTCTTTTCCAGCAAAAGTCGAAAAACCAAAACCGACGAAGTCGCCGAATCACGTGTGGACTACATCAGCGATCACTTGGGCATTGTCAAGGAAGAGGTCATCGGCGTCATCAATCTGATGCGGGAAGAAAAAATCCTCGCCGACGCAAAAGACCTCACGGCATTTGTCAAAAAAAACGAACACATCAACCGCCCCCTTGCCGTACTGGAGACATTCGGCAAATTGGAAAGCTTTCTCCTGGCGCAAATCGACCAGGAAGAAAAAACCTTCCACATCAAGGAGCTGAATGAAATGGCACAATCTGAAGGCGACGAAAACGCCTCGCCCAACAAAATAAAGACCATCCTCAACTTCTGGGCAATCAAGCACTGGGTGAAGCGTAGAGCTCCCCAATACGCGCAAAACCACGTAGCCATTACCGCGCTCCAACCTCTGAATACTCTGGCGGAAAAACTTGAAAAGCGTCACAATCTAGCGCGCTTCATTCTCAAATACCTCCACGAAAAAAGCAGCAAATTTGAAGTTGACGAACGCGTCAATAAAAGCGAAGTTTCCCTGGAATTTTCCGTTTTGGAATTAAAAGAGGCCTTTGATAATAGGGGTGAACTCTTTGAAGATAACGCATCCATCGACGATGTAGAAGACGCGCTGTTTTACTTATCACGCATCGATGCCATCAAAATAGAAGGCGGATTTTTGGTGGTCTATAACCGATTGACCATTGAGCGCCTGGAACAGGACAACAAAAAACGCTACACCAAAGACGATTACCAAAAACTCGATCAGTTTTACGAAAATAAAGTCCAGCAAATTCACATTGTAGGCGAGTACGCCAAAAGAATGATCGATGATTACAAAGACGCCCTGCAATTTGTCGAAGACTATTTTCAACTCAATTACAGTTCTTTTCTACATAAATACTTTCCTGGCAGTAAGAGCAAGCAGCTCAAACTGAAAATGACTCCCGGGAAGTTCCGTCAGTTGTTTGGAGAGCTCTCCCCCACCCAACTCAAAATCATCAACGACAACCAAACGCAGCACATTGTTGTCGCAGCAGGTCCGGGCAGTGGAAAAACCAAAGTATTGGTGCACAAGCTCGCTTCACTGTTGCTCATGGAAGACGTCAAACACGAGCAGTTATTGATGCTCACCTTTTCGAGGGCTGCGGCTACAGAATTCAAAAAGCGCTTGCTCAAACTCATCGGGAATGCCGCGAATTTTGTAGAAATCAAAACCTTTCACGCCTACTGTTTTGACCTGTTGGGACAAATGGGGAACATTGAAAAATCTGTTGACATCCTAAAAAAAACCATCGACAAAATAAAATCCTTCGATGTAGAACCCAGTCGAATCACCAAAACCGTTCTCGTCATCGACGAAGCGCAGGACATGGCCGAAGACGAATTCAACCTCATTAAGGTTCTGATGGAGCTAAACGAAGATATGCGGGTAATCGCCGTGGGCGACGATGACCAAAACATATTTGAATTTCGCGGGGCTCAGTCAAAATACCTCGAAAGCTTCATCGAGAACCACCAAGCCGTTAAATACGAATTGGTTGAAAACTACCGCAGCAAGGCCAATCTTGTCGATTTCAGCAATCAGTTTGTCACCACACTTTCACGCAGACTCAAGAAAACGCCCATCATTCCCATTCAAAGCAACCCCGGCACCTTGCAGTTGACGCACCACCACGGACAACACCTCATCACCCCTGTTGTTGACGACATTCTTCAAACCGATCTCAGCGGCACTACCTGTGTGCTTACCACCACCAACGAAGAAGCCGAGCAAATAACCGGGCTGCTCCTAAATCACAAAATGCCCGCGCGTTTGATTCAGTCCTTCGATGGTTTTAACCTCATTCACGTGGTAGAAGTGCGCTACTTTATTCATGCATTGCGTTTACGAGACGATGCTTTTGTCATTCCTGAAGAGTCCTGGATCTCTGCAAAACGCAAATTGAAAGACACCTTTGGAAAAAGCGCCAATTACGACTTGTGTGCCGGCATCATCCGGGATTTTGAAGCCACCAACCCCAGGAAAAAATACCTTTCCGATTTAGAAGTATTCATCCGCGAGTCCAGGGCCGAAGACTTTTTCACCGAACGTGGAGACACCATCTATGTTTCCACCATTCACAAGGCAAAAGGAAAAGAATTCGACAACGTCTTTCTCGTGCTCAACGGCGTCACCCCCAGCCATGACAAAGACAAAAGACCCATTTACGTGGCCCTTACCCGCGCCAAAAACAACCTGTACATCCACGAAAACACCGGCATATTTCGTCAAATCAAAGCCTGGAACATCCAGCTCATAGAGGTGTACGAAAAGCATCAGCCCCCCAACGAACTGGTGGAACACCTCACCCACAAAGACGTGTGGCTGGACTTCTTCCAAAATAAGCAAACATTAATCAAAGCACTGATGAGCGGTGACCAACTCGTGGTATCCGACAACCAATGCCTGAACCCCAACCGACAGGCCGTGGTGCATTTTTCGCAGTCCTTTACCAAGAAACTGGAAGACCGCAAAAAACAGGGGTTCGAACTCAAAACCGCACACGTCAACCATGTGCTTTTATGGACCAAAGAAGGCACAGAAATCCGCATCCTGCTTCCCAAAGTGACGTATCGAAGGGTTGTGGAGTAATTGGAGTTTTTGTTGGGCGCCTGCCGCCCATCCACCATCACGTTCCAAACAAAAACCCATTGGCGGGCGGCACCGGGCTGTCCGCTTGTAGTCCTCATCCCGAAAGCACGTGGGTGCAACGGCTTGCACAGAGCTCCTCTCGTCGCTTGCGCATCCCGGCACCCACAGCGCTTCGGGGCTCCGGGCTACCGCTTCCATCCCTGGCGCGGACGCAACCATAAAGATGAATTCTTTTGGAGAATATTTACGAAATAGCCCAAAAGAATGATGCCTTTGATAATGATGAAGATGCTTTGAAAATAGAGATTGACTTAAATGTAACACCTGAAATTGTCATCACTGAAACATTTATAGACTGATGGTAAAGCGTATAAAGCATTCCTCCAACTGGTTAAGGTGCAAATTGGCACTGCTCAGGTTCGCACTGTAACGGCTGCCAATCGAGAAATGCTTTTGCTCTATTGGAAAGTGGGTCATTTGATTCTTGCCCATCAATCTCAGAAAGGTTGGGGCGCCAAAGTGGTTGATTTATTGAGTGAGGACTTGAAAAAAGAATTGCCCAACCAAAAAGGTTTTTCGATTAGGAATTTGAAATACATGCGGAAGTTTGCATTGCAATATCCGCTATCGATGATTAAAAAATTGAACGAAGCTTCCAACATACTTTTGCAATCTGAACCCAGCCAAAAAAGCATTCGAAACATCGTTTCTGAATTTGTGCCACAGGCTGTTGCACAATTACAAATAGCAAATTATCAGGCAGATATAATTGTGCAACCACTTGTTGCACAAAATGATGATGCTTCTTTTTTAGCGTCTGTTATTTCTAAAATATCCTGATCGCATCACATTATTTTGATGGATAAAGAGAACCATTTTGGCAAACGACTTTGGTACATGCACCATTGTATCAAGCACGGCATTAGTCGAAATATTTTGGCCATGCATATTGAAAGTAGATTGTTTGAACGACAAGTAAAGACCAATAAAATCACCAATTTTAAAGAAACGCTTCCTCCTGCTAAATCTGACTTTGCCAATTATCTACTAAAAGACCCTTACATCTTCGATTTTGTAGAAGCCAAAGCAAATGCGGATGAAAGAAATATTGAAGAGCAGTTGACCAACCAAGTCACCAAATTTTTGCTTGAACTCGGAAAAGGTTTTGCTTTCGTAGCACGTCAGATGCACTTTGAAGTAGGTGGCGATGATTTTTATGCCGATTTGGTCTTCTATCATACCAGATTGAAGTGCTATGTAATTGTGGAGCTAAAAGCGCGTGAATTTAAACCGGGCGATGCCAGTCAACTTAATTTTTATGTGAATGTGGCCAATGATGTGCTAAAGACTGAAGGCGACAACGAAACGATTGGCCTTCTGCTTTGCAAGGGGAAAAATGAAGTGGTGGCTGAATATAGTTTAAAAGGGCTTGACAATGCACTTGGCGTATCTGATTATCAAATTTCACACGCTGTGCCCGATCAACTTAAATCAGATTTGCCCCAAATTGAAGAAATTGAAAAAGAGTTAAAGGAAATATGAATGATGAGTGATGTCATGCATTGCGAATTTATTTTCAGGAAACGCCTATTATCGTAATGGATTTTCCAAAAAGGAATAGGAAGAAAATTTTAAAAGCCGCTGGTTGTATTGCCAAAAAGTCTTGATTTTTGTGTTTTTAAAATTTGATAAAACAACAACCGGGAATAGGGTTATAATTAAACGCTAAAGCGTTTTGTTTTTTTAACCGCAAAGCGGTTTTCAAAAATACCTATGTTTTCTATGTGCCTATGTGGTAAAATAAAGAACCTCCTCGTGAGTTCCCAACCACATAGACACATAGAGCACATAGAGGTTCACATAGAAGTTATTATAAAGCGTTTTTTAACCGCAAAGGGCGCAGAGTTTCGCAAAGGGGTTTTCAAAAAAATACTTATGTTTTCTATGTGCCTATGTGGTAAAAAAAGAACCACGAAGTGGTTTTCCCTACCACATAGACACATAGAGCACATAGATTTTCACATAGAAGTTAATATTAAACACTAAAGCGTTTGTTTTTTAACCGCAAAGGGCGCAAAGGGGACGCAGAGTTTCGCAAAGGGGTTTTCAAAAAAACTTATGTTTTCTATGTGCCTATGTGGTAAAATAAAAGAAACCTCCTCGTGAGTTCCTAACCACATAGACACATAGAGCACATAGATTTTCACATAGGGGTTATTTTTAAACGCTAAAGCGTTTTGTTTTTTTAACCGCAAAGGAGACGCAGAGTTTCGCAGACCGGTTTTCAAAAAAACTTATGTTTTCTATGTGCCTATGTGGTAAAAGAATAAACCACGAAGTGGTTCCCCAACCAGCCACACTGACACATAGAGCACGACAAAGCTTCATAAAGATGTTTTTTCCTTCCGATAATAGCGGTAAACCCCAAACTTTTCCCGCAAATCAAAATCGTTTTTTACCCTATTTTAGCACTCGATAATTATAAGACCGATAAACGCAAAAACCATTTAGCAACTCAATAATATGAACTTCTGGATATGGATACCGCTTGTGCTCTCCTTAGGTGTACTAAACATCATACTGCTTTATCTCCTGACTAAATCTTCTCAGAAATCCATTTCAGCTTCTGAAGAAAACGGTTTTTTCCAACTGAAAATGAATAAAGCATACCTCTTTTTAGGCTATGGCTTAATTGCGCTCGGTGGACTTTTTGCCGCGGTGGGACTCGTAAAAAAAGGAACTGAAATCGATACTTTGATAATCATTTCCTGCGTGTTCCTGTTTTTTCTCTTGCTCGGGTTTTGGATCATTGTTTATTTCAAGCGCCATTTCGTTGAATTTAACGCAGATAAAATACTCATCCACAATTCATTCAGAAAAACTCAGGCAATCAACTGGGATGAGCTATCCCTTATCAAACTCAACCACTTTATCAATACCTACCGACTGGTTTGTAAAGACAAGAAAACCTATTCCATTAATCAACAACTCATTGGTATTTCGGGTCTTATCCATATCGCCAAAGGGAAAGCAATCAAAACCTAAAAGCCTTAGCCCGGTTATTATAAGCAATGAGATATGTGTGCCAAAAGTCCTTTACCCATCCCTTCCCCTACCTTACCTTTGCCCCCTATTTTTATTTAGTATAAATAAGGGTAAGTGGCGGCTTCGTGTGAAAATCGCGGATTTTGGCACTTAAACCTAAAAGTAAACAACCTAATTTATTTAAAATGAAAAACCTTCACAAGTTCATTATTCTGGCCGGACTAACCCTTGGAATCGCTTCGTGTGCACAAAATACCGCCGAAGACGAAACCACTAAAAAAGAACTCGGAAATACCATCCTTACAACCACTTCGCTTTTAAAGGACTTGGTTCAGGAAATTGCCGGAAATGATTTTGATGTCAGTGCGCTCATGGGTGCCGGTGTAGATCCGCATTTATACAAACCTACCCGCAGTGATATCAAACGACTTCGCGAAGCCGATGTGGTGGTCTTTAACGGTATTCACCTCGAAGGTCGTATGTCCGAAATAAAAACCCAGGTGGCCAAAGAAGCCCACGTTATTACTGCATCCGATGCCTTTGATGCCGCCAACCTTATCAACTCTACTGATTTTGAAGACGGGCAAGATCCGCACTTCTGGTTTGACCTCAGCCTTTGGGTGGATGTAACCAACAAAATCAGTCAGGAGCTCGGCGCCCTTTATCCCGAAAATCAGGAGGTTTTTGAAAAAAATGCCATGGCCTATGTTAGAAAACTAAAAAATCTTCACGTTGAAATCATGGAACTGGTAAAGGAAATTCCAGAAGAAAATAGAATCCTAGTTACTTCCCACGATGCACTTTCATATTTTGCCCGCACCTATGGTTTTCAGGTAAAAAGTCTGCAAGGCTCTAGCACCTCTGCCGAGTTTGGCGTAAAAGACGTAAAAGAAATGGTGGACTTCATCGTAGAAAATAAAATCCCCGCCATTTTTCCCGAAAACATCGTTTCCAACCAAGCACTCGAAGCCCTGATTAAAGGATGTGAGAAACGCGGATATACCGTAAAACTCGCCGATGAATTGTACTCAGATGCGCTGGGTGAAGATGGCGGCCCGGCAGACACTTTTATCGGCATGTACCGCGAAAACATCAATACCATCGTTAAGGCTTTGAAATAATCTTGCTCCTTTCCATCAACATATCAATGGATCCAACTTTCCAATTTGTGCTCGTTGGAATACTGCTTCTCAGTGCTGCGGCTTCGTTGGTGGGAACATACAACTTTTTTCAAAAACAAGCCCTTGTAGGTGAAACCATCGCCCACGCCATGCTGCCCGGCATCGTGCTCGCGTTTCTCATCAGTGGGGTCAAAAACCCCTGGTACTTGCTCCTCGGTGCAGGTTTTAGCGGTTGGCTTTCGGTATTGTTTATCGACTGGATAAAAAGGGAAAGCAAAATAAAAGCAGATGCCGCCATGGCCATCGCCCTAACCTTCTTTTTTGGTATAGGCGTAATGCTCATGGTTCGTCTGCAACAAATGGAAATAGGAAACCAGTCAGGATTAGACCACTACCTCTTCGGAAAAGCCGCCGCCATGACCGGAGAGGACGGAAAGCTGTTTTTCCTTACCGCCATCATTGTTTTAACCCTGATGATTCGGTATCACCGCGACATAAAACTTTTGTGTTTTAACCGCGAATACGCCGCCACCATTGGGGTAAACGTAAAACGCATCGACTTCATTTTGTCGTTTATGACCATATTGGTCATCGCCACCGGAATCAAAGCGGCGGGAATCATTCTCATGGCCGCACTGGTCATCGCACCGGCAGCAGCGGCGAGTTTTTGGACGCGCAAATACGCCACCTTTCTGGTGTTGGCCGTAGGCATTGGCGCCCTGGGCGGTCTTTCCGGCGTCACCGTTTCATACTATATCAGCGGAATGCCAACAGGGCCCTGGATCATCGTTTTTCTATTCTTCTTCAGCTTGTTTTCCATGCTCTTTGCGCCTGGCAAAGGCTACGTTCCGCGAATGATGTTGCGCGCCAAAGCCCGACAAAAAATCCGGGTAGAAAACCTCCTCAAAAGTGTGTATTACGATTTTTATCGCCATCCCGACAAAAAACGCATTTTGTATTTCAACAACCTGAACAAAGATGAGCGGCTGCTAATTCCCCACCTAACCAAAAAGGGATATGTAGAACCCCTCGACAAGCTCCACGGAACCCTAACCCAAAAAGGGTATCGGGAGGGAAAGCGTATTTACCGACTCCACTGCCTATGGGAAATTTATCTGTGGCGCAAAATGAACATCAGCGTAGAAAGCACCCACAGCGATGCCGAATACATTGAACACATCATCACACCCGAAGTAGAAAAAATGATCATGGACGACTTGGGTTATTGTGAGCGATTTGAACCACTCACCGAAATTCACAACTACCTCAGCAGGGAAAACAGCCAAAATACCGCCCATGTCTGACGCACTAATCATCATACTCGTCGGGTTTCTGGTGGCCGTCAACAGCGGAATAACCGGAGCATTTATGGTGCTGCGCAAACTCTCCATGATCGGTGATGCCATTTCCCACGCCGTATTGCCCGGCATTATCATCGCCTACATGATTTCCGGACACCGCGAAAACTTCTTCTTTCTCCTCGGCGCAGCCTTTATGGGCGTTTTCGTTACCCTCATGATCGACTGGTTCAACAAAAAAGGCAAACTTCCAACCGACGCCTCCATTGGTCTGAGCTTCACCTTCCTCTTCGCGGTGGGCATCATTCTCATCAGCGCCTTCACCGACCAAGTAGATATCGATGCCGACTGCGTATTATATGGCGAAATATCCCTTGTTCCCTTCCACACTTACACCATTTTTGGTGTAGAAATAGGCACCAAAGCCTTATGGGACAACCTCTTTATACTCGGCCTGATTCTCGCCTTTGTAGGCTTCATGTACCGACCGCTGTTTATAAGTTCATTCAACGAAGAGTATGGTCAAAGCGTAGGCGTGCCCATCCGCAGCATTCGCCTGTCATTAATGATATTAGTGAGTTTAACCACCGTATTTGCCTTCGAGAGCGTAGGCGCCATATTGGTCGTCGCCTTTTTGGTCATACCCCCAGCCACAGCCCTGTTGGTTTCGCAGCGACTGCCCCACATGCTGGCCATTACCACAATGTTGGCGCTATTTAGTTCCGTCGGCGGCTTTTTCCTCGCCGATAGTATAGACGGCAGCATCGCCGGCTCCATGTCCTTTGTCGCCGGAATTATGTTTGTGGGCGTCATTTTAGGAAAAAAGTTTTACGCAAGATTTGCCCGCAAGCGATTTTCCCCCCACCAATTGTAATAAGATTTTCAGGGCGCCAAATTCGGGCTATCCGTTCCAAGTCCTCGTGTCCACCCCCGCCGGGTCAGCGGCGTGCGGGGTCTGGCTCGTATCCTCACCAGCCTCCGCCGCTCGCGTCCCGGCTGGCGGTGTCCACTGCGGGCTTTCCACTGCTATCCCGGGCGCGAACCTCGGTTGGTGGGGTGGTATTT
>JAFIEY010000220.1 GCA_020832345.1 Cryomorphaceae bacterium
CTGGCTTACGATGGCCTCACCAAAGGGGGAGTAGAACAAATGCTGGTAGGGATAACCGCCTATGTCGGTTACGAATTCGGTGTTGCCTAAATAATCCGGATGGTACCAATATACGTCTGTGTGAATCCTACATTGGGCTGGATATTCGTGTCCTCCCGCTGAAGGATTCTCTCGGCATATACAGTTATATTCCTCTAATTGATTCGGAGTATTGGGCGTAAGCATAAATTCACCACAATCGGGATCAAAATGACAATACTCTGATTCATGCAAATCGGGCGCGTCAAAAGTACTAAAGTCATACTGGGTAAAATGGCCGGCGTTTACATCATCACCAAAAACACCCAGTAAACGTTCCAAGTCCGTCAATACGATATTATTCTCAACAAGGGGGGGCGCAGAAGACATCGTCTGACTTTCTCCGCCAAAACCTTCCATACCTTCCATACCGGGATCGTCCCCCGGATATTTATAATAGGCATGATACAACGCCGTAGCTACGCGCTGACTACCTGCATAATAATGTTTGGTTACGTCTGTCACTTCATTTGGATAATAAGTGCAAATATAGTGTGGATTTACGTAAATGGTGTATGGTTTAACAGACCAGTCATCATTACCTTCTTGAATTATCCCATTTATCCATACAGCTCCGTGTATAGCACTTGATTTCATAAGTCTTGTGCCATGGGGATCATATACATTGTGATGAATACTGTTTCCATAGTTATTTTTTGCACCCTGAAGTCTATCTTGATCATCCCAAGCATATTGCTCAATATAAATCTTCGGTTCATCCTGTACAATATAAATCCCCGTAACACTACCACGAGAATTATACTCATAAAAATGCTCAACTCCATCCTCAAAAATATTATCAATTTGATGTTGTTTTTGACCATCATAAACGTATTCCAGACTGTATTGTAATTCAGCAGGCACCGTTGAATTACGAAGGTGGGTTTGATCCTTAGCTAAAATTCGTCCGACTTCATCATATTCCATATTTAGTGTAAAATCATGCGTAAGGGGTTGACCTGAACCTGATTCTTGACCATTCCACTGGGCAACACTTCCTTTAAGCCTGTTTGCAAAATCATATTGATAGGTATGATTATACGTGCCTCCCATTTTCCAACTTACTTGGCTGTGGCTACAAGATGAAAAGGGTTCTTCAATATTTTCAATTTTTTTAACATTTCCGTTTTTAAAATATTCTATGTCCTTATTAAGCATTCCCACATCGTGACCATCCCCAATCCGTGTAATATTTACATTGGCTAGTTGACGACTACCCTGATAGTAATCCAACTCCGTAAGCACACTGTTTCCATACATCATGTATTGAGCAGCACCATACCCATCATATCCTATTTTGGAAACATAATCATACGGATTTTGTGCAAACCCTGGAGAAGGAACGTATGGGGTAATAGCTTCTTCCGGACTTCCAACAGTAGGATTAATATTATGAATTGAAGATTCGTAGTGAACACTTTCAAGCTCTCCACCTGCTTCACTGTAAAAATACGTGACGACTTCCGAGTCGGGCTGAATTAGTTTACGTATTCTTCCCTGACTATCAAACGCATACTGCGTTCTAAAAGTAATTTCACCAATTCTCGGAATGGCTATTTTGCGATCTTCACGTATCCTATTTCCAAGCTCATCATAATAATAATGATCTTCAAGCAAATCTTCACCCTGCAAAACTGAAATAATTCTTCCCGCACCATTTCGCCCATCTTGATAACTCCCGTAAGTATAAATAACTCCGTTTATATTATTTGATGAAGGCAGGGTCTTTTCTATTAATCTATTGTGAAAATATGACAATTGAATAACCCCATTTCCATTTTCTATGGCAATTAGGTTTCCTGCATCATCAAAAATAAAATCAGAAATACCCAAATCCGGATGTATTTCCTTAGCAACTCGACCAAAACGGTCGTACTCGTATTCAGTTTCTTCACCAATTGGATTTTGTGTGGAAAGCAATTGGTTTAGTCGATCATACGAATAGGTAGTAATAATTGCATCTGAATTTATCGTTCCATTTTTTAATTTCATTCCAAAAATCAGATTACCCTGAGCGTTATGTAAATTAAGCACCTCCATATCACCCGTAGAAAAACTTGAAGGCCCGGCATTTTCAATAATATGATTTCCAAAATACCAAGAATTATCATGCTCTATCCATTTGTACCTGAGATTTGTTTGGTGTTTTGCAGCCACAGCATTGTTTACCGCTTCCTGCATTATTTCATATTTTCTTCCCAACTGATCATATAAAATTTCAAACTGCAATACAGCACTAAAATCGGTATTAAAAATACGAATATCTGTTGATCCGCTTTCATTTATAGGGTTTCGCAACTCTTTAACCAGCCCTCGAAAATCATAAGTTTGCAAACCGGAAACTAAATGCGTTTTTTCGTTCAGTTTTGTGTTGGTATTAAACTTACTTACATCCTGCTTGGTTTGAATAGTCCGCTGCATTCCATCGATAAAAACTGCGGTTTGAATCATATCATTGGTAAGAAGAGGGCTTTCTCTTGCAGGCAATTGTGGATTAAAACAATTGAGTGTGCCTCCATCATCCAATAATTCGGGTTCTTCCGGCATATCTGTTGGCAGAAAATGGGTTGAAACCGCAACGGGAATTCTTTCCCTCAAATCAGAAGACTGTGGATCCATGCCAAAAGGAAAATATTCAAATTCAATGGTAAATGGTGCATTGGGATTAATAAATTCTCGCGGAGAAAACACCTGTTGCAAACGATTAAAGTCATCATATTTATAAAAGGTGATAAAACCATTAGGATCCGTTACAGATTGAATTTGACCCGTTTCATAAATATAGGACATGCAACTCACATCTCCGTAGGAATTGCTGACTTGAGTAACAAACTGCTCCACTTCAGAATCGTACAAGAAATCTGTTGTTAGGCGCTGTGCAACATGGTTTTCGGGTCTTATAATTGAAGTAACATTGCCTTTATTATCATATTCCAAATCTGTATAGGAAATATCCGAAGTAGTTAGGTGGTTTGCTATTTTAGATGGTGCAAGAAAATTATGCAGATCTTCAACTGTAGAATGTCTTTGCAAGTTTGGAGGCGAAATTAATTCCGTATAAATGCTATGACTTTTGATTAGATTGGTTTGATCCGCAGCCTGTGTTGGACTAAAATAATCCATTAATGCAATAATACCGACCTCTGTTGGCGGTTGCGTTACGGTAAGTTGATCTACATCTTCTGGTGGATCAGTTGGAATAGAACCTATTGTAATCCATGAGGCTTCTTGGGGGAAATCTTGTCTGTGGTCAAATACCTCTGTAATGTTAAAATATGAATCATACTTAGTTTCATACCCATGATAAAAATATCCTAAGGAGTAAAACTCAGGAAAGGTGTATGTATGAGTTTTTTTCAGAGCCGGAAAAAAACAGCTAACTTCATTTGATCCCATTGAATTTATTTCCTCCGAAAAGTTCACCCGATTAAACAACCCAGATGCCGGATCTAGCTCAACTTTGTAAAAATTATATTCATGGTTTATTATTTCTGCAACATGAAAAGAATCAATAATTTCTGGAGGCACAACATCTAATAAGTAACTAAAATGATTAAGGGTATATTCGTTTATTAAAACCCCTCTCATATATTCATAATCAATTCGATCAATAAAACCATTGGATAACGGTGCTAGATATTCATTAATTTTAGATGTATGCATAGAAATATGATTTAAAGGCGTAATAGGCTGTGGACTTTCATAAGTTATGGTAGGCACTTCGTCATTGATAAAAATCTTTGACTCCGTGAGCGTAAATCCTAAAAATTCTCGCTCCCTTCTACTATAAATTCCACCGTCATATACAAATTCCATTGTATAATAGTCTTCACCATCATTTGCGTCATTTGCTCCTGAAATATCGTATCCGTCAAAAACTTCAAGGGAACTCATAACCCACTTGCTATGTGGCATATCCCAAAGAACATCACTTTCCCCTATTTTTGGCGTTACCGTTCCCGTGTGTACTTTTCTTGGGTATTCCCCATATTTATTACCCTCTCGTTTATAATCAATTGAGAATTCAGATTTTAGGGGAGTCTTTACAGTTTTAAGTAAATTACTTTTAGCTGCATTAGAGAGGTAATAAGTAATTTTATTTTCATCAATGGTCAAAAAATCTGCACAACCATCTCCATTAATATCCATAACCATCATTTCGGTATTTGAAATACCTGCATTTGTGCCCAAACTTGCGCCCACAGAACCCTTTACACCAAATGCTGGAGGAGATGGTGGAGGAGGAATTGGCACTGGGGTTATTAAAACACTTACTGTTGCACCAATCTGGGCTGAAAATGCACTTGTAATATTCTTTGAAAGTTTTTCATCAGTGTTAAATGTTCCAGGAAGGTTATATGGTATGGACGTGTAACCTGTACCTGTATTTAGGAAAACAAAAAGGTTTTCTCCGTCAAAAATGATATGATCAATTAGTCCATCACCGTTAATATCTGCAAAACTAGTTTTTCCTTCATTGATAATCTTATTTCTCATAAATCCAGCCCTAATACTGCCATTTACCCAACTACCAAATCCAAGTGCTGCTGCAGCTGATAACGCATACCCACCCTGAATATTATTATCTAAAGTTTGGGCCGAGGTAGGAATTAAAACAGGGCTTGAAAGTGAATGTCCCATATTAAAACAAACCTTTAAGTTACCTTGATCTTTAATCAATTTATCAGGAAGTCCATCTGCATTTATATCAATCCATAGTATTTCGCTTGAAGAATAATTATCTCCTAGAAAGTTAGCAGGAACTTGAATTGCCGTAGAACCGGCAGATTGATTGCCATAAGAACCGCCAAATACCAATCCTGCTTTTTTCTCAAACATAAGTGGGAGTTCATTAGCACTACTGTAAACACTTAAAGGATTAAAACCGCCACTTTGATTGGTTAACCCAATTTGTGTTTCATTATTAAAATATGTTAAAACATCCGGATAGCCATCACCATTTAAATCCATAAAATCAACATTAGTAGATATCCCAAATGAATTACCAGGGTTTTGATTGTGATAAATGGAGAACCCTAAATCAAGTGAAAGCTTTGGAAGGGGCATTCCCATTAGGGACGCACCTCCAGAATATGCTTTAGAATAGGATTTCATGTGTTTTTTTGGTGCAAATGCTGAAGTTGCCGAATATGACGGCTGTGAAGGTGAAGATGATGGGGTAACTTTTTCGTACAATCTACCCGGAATAAATTTGTTTTTAGTTGCAGCATTTTTTGTCCCCAATGCTGACCATCTATCTATAACTTCACCTCTGATTTTAAATGGAAGGTTTAATATTTTTTCTGTCCTCTGCGGAACCAAAGGAAGCGATTCAATATTATCAAAATTTAGTCCTATCAAATCAGTTATATCTTGCATATCCTGGTAGGTCATGTTCTCATCAAACTCACTCGTTATTCCATGTTGTGTAATATCAACCATATCTATACTACTTATGGGTATTTCATCTTGGTTATTAACCAACCACGCAAACTGTCCCCATCCCAGATAATCCGGACCTGTAAAACTGTTTTGATTATGCTTAAAAACATTAACCTCTTCAAAGTTTCTCCAGAAAATTAAGGATCCGTTATCGACATCAAAAATGTCATAGGAGCTATATTCAGTAAGTACATTAGCTAAATCCTCATCATCCGTAAAAAATTCCACATGTAACCTTAAAGTTTCTATTTCATTTACATCAATTTCTTGCAAATCACTATATTGGCCTAATGATAAAAAATTCCCATCCCGATCAATATAAGTAATTCCAGATTGTTCGAATAAAAGCTCTAGCTTAGACACCAACTTATCCTTCACCTTTACAGTAAAATACGCCCTAGCCTCATCCGAACCTAAACTTGATAAATAATTACTTATTTGGCTATCAAATTTTGGGTAAATTTGACATTCAGGTTCATTAAAGGTCATTCCCGCAAGGTTCGTTCCTCCATCAAACTTATAAATACTATTAAAAGTTTTGTAATGAATAACCGGATTGTAAGAATCAGAAATACCAGAAACTTGATACTCTATTGAAGGTCTCCAGTTAATATCCGCCCAATTTACATTTGATGAACTTTCCACCTCAAAGTAAATTTTGACAAGCTCATCACTACGAATACTTATATTACGACCACTTGATGAAAATAAATCATCATTTTGGCTTGAACCGTTATCCATGAGCGAAAGCTCAACCTGATATGATTGGTTGGCAGTAGATGTTTGCTGATGAATTTCTGAAGAAATAATTTCGTGATCTTCATCTAAAAATTCAACGATAACTTTAAAAGTCACCTCATCCGTTTCAGTAAGACTCAAACTCGGCCAAGTAATTTTATAATTGCCAGACTCTGTAAAAGGAATTTGCTCATTTTGAGAAAGGAGAAAACCTTCACTATATTTATTTTCAGAATACTTAATGTTATTCGCATCAATCAAATTCATTCCCGTATAAAAAATATAGGGATCCCATTCTACCAAATCACCATAACCATTACTTTTACATTTAGCTCTAAAAAGAATCATATCACCTTTAACAACATTTATGGTATTTCCTAGATTTAGATTATTTCCAGGATTAATATCAGCAAAAGTGCATCCCTGAATAAACTCATCATTATGTTGTATGGCAATACTAACACCATCATCACTTTGAGAGGAAAGATTTGCTTGTCCTTGAATTGAGATTTCTCCATCAAACGGAGCTTTCCAAGTCTTTACAATTTCAACAAATTTATCATCATCCTCAGGCTCAGGAAGAGTAGGCACATTTCCTAAAAATACAGGATTTGGGGTAGTTTGGCTATTCAAAATATATTCTACATTACCATCAGATTTCAAATTTCCAAAATATATATTTCCATTGGAGGCAATATCATTTATTCCGTCATTATTGTAATCAACAAAATAGGTTTCAGTCTTACTCCTTGAATTTGACCAATTCATCCCCCCATAAGCAAAAGGAACATTTCCTTGAACCCCATATTCATTGCGATTTGTAAAAGATTCAAAAAATTCCGTTCTATTCTGCATTTGCTTTTCAGCACCAACAGTAAGTTCTCCATTACTATTAAGTATTAATGGTATGAATCGTAATTGGCCTTGTTGATTTTTAAAAACAATATCAGGTATTCCATCGCCGTTTACATCTAAAAAATTTGATTTTCCAATTGTTGAATTTTCCCCATAACCTGTTGTGCCTCCAAGTGCAAATTTCTTATTTGGACTTATGGTTTCCGTAATTGGCGCAATACCGGCACCAACAAATCCACTTACATCAAAACCAGTTTGAACACTACTATTCAAAGGTGAAATTTTATCAGAAGAAAATAATACAGACAATAGCACTGAGGTCTCCTGATTTACAGCATCGCTCCTCGACAACAAATTATCGCTAAATTCATCAATATCACCTTGTTGGTAAGTAATATTTTCTTCAAAGTATTCAAATTCGTGTTCGAAAAATAAAGTAGAGTTCCTATATTCAGCAACTTTTGAAAGAAGCTGTTTTTGAAACGCTCCCGTAGTATATTGAAAATCAAAACTTCTAATGATGGTTGAATTGTCGTATTTTATCTCAATTTCATCTAATTCAAAATAATCAGCCTTTTTAAAGCCATATTTATTGTTGATTAATGCGTCATTTCGGTTATTTATAGTATTAAAGTGTATGGAATACTTCCCTGGCGAACTACCAAAACCCGTGTAAAAAATACTTTGTATGACAGTTGCGCGAGCATCATGAATTACTGGATTTTGTGAGTTTACAATTATGGTTTTATAATTATAGGTTATATTATTTCCCCATTTATCCTCCACTTTCTTCAAGTACCATTCAACAATATTGTCATTATCGTCTCTTAATACCGCATCATCATCTACGCTATTGCCATCTTCTGTCCCAAAATAGTATTTAGTTTGATCCGCTGTGGTTTTTATCCACACGTAATTCATTGGAATATCACCATTACGAGTTATTTCTTGATACCGATTCATCTGTTTTGGAAAAAATCTCTTTTCACTACCTGATCTTGGCAACAGAGAGGGAGCTTGTTCAGGTGCATTCCCTCGGTGCGGCTTATAACCAGCTTCATCACCTTGCATTGTAAGGCTACTCCCTTCAAAAATATATGATTCACTTTCATATTCTTCGTCAAACTCTGGAACCCCCCACTTGGTTTCTACTGATACCATTGGAAAAGAGATATTCCAACCAACTCCAACCCAACTACTACCCCCATCACTACTATAAGAAAGAGATAATGAAGGAGTCATCCCGTTGCGCCCCTGTGGAATAGTTAGTGGATAATTGATAGATGCCTCTCCGGTTTGAGAAATTGAAGGAGGCTGCATAATATTCATCTCTGCCGCTGGGTTTGCCGGTTGAATATCCTGCATACTTGTTGGCATAAAAGCATTAGCTTCAGGCATTTCTGGACTTTTAATTATTCCATTGAAATATTCAGTAGCAGCAACATAGGGAACATAATTTAAGTCCCCATTTTCTCCCACTCCTATACTATCAACATCTATTGCCGTCCATTTTCTATCATTATAATCAAAGAAATACGTTTTTACATTTTCCATTGTGTAGCTGGGAGGAATCTTCGACTTATCTATCCCAATACCAATAAAGGAACCATCTTCTACCTCCCCCAAATAAAATCCGTATGAAGGGGCGCCTTTCGTAACATTTACTATGTTTGACGGGATTGCTGGTGCTTGAATATCTCTCAAGCCAAAAACTGGCATTTCCTTTTTATTCTCAGAAACAAAAACCAATGAAGGTTCTTCAACTTTCTTTAAAAAAAGGTAATTTGGTGCGGAAAATTCTTTATCCTCCACCAAATGTATTGAAAGATTTGATATCTCAGCTTCTAAAGATACATTTGACGGAAGAGAAAAACGAATCATATTTTTTCCGGAACGCAAGTCCTCAACTTGAATAGCTTCAATTGTAATTGAGTTTTTATGACTTTTTTTATAATCCAGCGTCCCAAAAGTTTTTCCTTGATTGATGCTTTTTGCAATGGCTCTACCATCTTCCAATCCGCTAATATTATACTTTAAATATGCTCCTGTAAATGCTTTCAGATCTAAATCATCCTGAATATATACACTAAAAATGTCATCAGAAGGATTCCCTAAGGGATCTTTCTCTCCGCGTCCTATTACACCGTGATGATCTGATGATGGAAACACATATCTCTCGTTTTGATTGGCTTTTGAAGGGGGAGATAATTTGCTGCTATTATTACTCGTTTGAACGGCATCTGTCTCATTAACCTCCAGCTTCTCATCCTTCTCCTCAATTACAGATTGGGAATCGGCAAGTTTTTTTGCTGTTTGACGATTTTCTGTGAATTGGATAAAGTCAAAATTTCTTGCTGGAATTTCTTGTTTTCCGATATCCTTTGGAAAATAAACAAAACTATATGCAGTTGCTAACAAATCATTGCTTAAAAACAAAAATATAAGCAAAAACGCAGATAATCGTTCGGAGGTAGAGGTTTTCATAGTGACTTGATTAAAACGAAAAATTGAAAATTTACATGAGGATTTTTGTATAAAATTAGATGACAATTATTTTTTTAGTATAAATACCCATGGAATTACGAATGATAATTTGATACACACCAGCTACACGGAAGGTGTGGGAAAATTTATTATTTTGAATGTTTTTGCTAACCGCATTGAAAATTGGCTTCCCCATGCCATCAATTATAATCACGGAATATGCTTCTTGGTTTTTATGGGAAGAAAAATGAAAAACTACTTCTTGATCTAAATTGACTGGGTTTGGATACACATTAAAAACCGGAGTAAAGAATTTATTATCATCAGATATCTGTGTTTGAGGAAGCACTTTGTTTACGCAACCCTTCTCATTTCCATTTCCATCCTCTTGACAAAATGAATATTGACCAGAAGGAAGTGCCTCAATAATTTTTTGGTGTCCCTCAAAGGATAAACTTTGTTGATAATTTGTATTCCAATTTTTGACCAATATGTTATTATCCGATTTTACGGAGGTTATGGTTACATCAAAAAATCCTTGATCAGTTAACTTCTCCTTGATTTCCAACGAATCAGGACAGCTACCAAAAGATTCAGGTTCAAAAAAATAAGTTGTATGCGGTCTTAGATTCGTCGTAGAAAAATACCCTTCCATAACAGAATCAGCATAGCGGCAATACACTGGAATGACAATTATTCCATCTGTGAGAAAAAGTGTGTCATGATGCGCATGGCCGCGGTCATGTTTACCTTTAAAAACAAACCGGATATATTTTGAATCAGACTGCCATGATTCAGTTTTTATTTTCCAATTGAATAAGGGATGAACATTTCCTGTCGAAGCTGATTCATCCGAACATCGAAAAAGGTTTTGTGAAGCTTTTTTACGGCTCGAAAAAATTATAAACGACATATCCTCAATAAAAACTTTAGGCATTTGTCCTTTTTGAGTAAGGGTATCAAGGGCAAAAACCAGATTTCCTTCATCTGAGGTTTGCGTTTGATAAAAATCACTTTTATCAAATCGCCCCAATCCTAAAATCGTTTCATTAAAAGCCCCTTCAGTTCTATGATTCCACAATTTTCCGTAATCGTCATATATGTAACTTCTGAAATTTTCATCATTGTTTTTTGAAATATTAATAGCGTACTTTATAGCTAAATAACTTTCAATTTTACGTCTTTCAGTATCTGAAAGATTTCGATTATAGTGTATTATTTCGACAATTTTTACTCCTGCGCTGTCATTTAAATTAATTTTTAGCGGAGTTCCTTCAGGAAATATTTCAGGCCAATTTGATTGAACAGTTAATATCTTGGGCGTATTTTTTATGAAATTTACTTTATGCTCAACACTTCCATTTTTTATTCGATTGTCAAATATTGTTAATTTACTTATGGATAAAAGCTTAATTCCTTTTACAGCTTCGAATTCTGGCTTTAAAACTATAAAAAAGGTACTTGACTTTTTTATCCTTGTTTCATTTTTCCCCGCATCATTTATCTGACTTTGAGTTAGCACAGGATAATTTCCAATAAGCGAAGGCTGAAATTGTAAGGATGAAATAGGCTTCAGCCACATGTTCACACCTTGAACCCCGCCTGGCGCATTACCTTTAACCGCAGTGTTTAATTGATGTCAAGTTTCACAACGTTGTTGATGATATTGATTAAATTCAGACTGTAAAGATAGCAATTTTTTTTCAAACTGATCAGGTTTTAGTTTAAATATTTCTGGTTTTAATTGATACCATTTTTCAACTGCCTGTAATGGCGT
>JAFIEY010000229.1 GCA_020832345.1 Cryomorphaceae bacterium
TGAGGGAGTGTGTGAGGAAGTAATTGAAACGATTAATAGAACTTTGAGAAAACAGAGGTCAAAAACTTTAATCCAAATATAGAAATGAGGTGTAGCACTATTTCGTTTTTAATTGTGTTGTTATTTGCAGGTACGACGGGAATTGCACAGATTGAAAAGCATTCGTTTGGGGCGGGGGTGAGTAATGGGATATTGTATATTCCCGGTACGGAGTTTTTTGCATCTTCAAGTGGTGAGCCGAGTACGGTTAGTCCTGCTGTTACACCTTATATGTTTGGAGCTCATGGAAGTCATGTAAACTCGCTTAGCAAATGGCTTGCCCTGCGAACTAGTCTGGGTGGGATGGTTACTTCAAGGTATGAAGATTTCCCGGAAGAGTTTGATGAATATGTTATTCGTTATAATCGACGAAATATTTTCGCAAATATTGGATTTGGCCCTATGCTTACTTTTCAGCAAAAAGATTTTGGAATTTATCTGGGTGGAACTTTTGAATTACTTTATTCTTTTGAACATAGACGGAACATTAATCATCCTGAAACTTCAATGTGGCGTAATTTAAACTATCCCTTTCCCACTGCTTCAGGCTTTTTTGGTTACTGGCAGCGCATGGGTAATGTGAATAGTCCTTTGTACTTAGAAATAGTTTTAGAACGACGGCAAATTCCCGGAATACTCACTTTTTTTAGTAACTATCCCGTTTCGTACCTATACAATCTAACGGTTGGTTTTCGCTATGAATTTAAATAATTTTGAGTCCACTCTAAAAAGGATGATTTCAATCAAAATCGAGGGGATTTTTGAACCGGAGCAAGTGAGGATTCGAAAGTCTATCGACAAGGAAGATTTTGGCAGAAAGGGACTTTTTAGAGCAGACTCAATTTTGAGACTTATAGGACTTCGGGATTTCTCAACATGATAAATTATGTTTAAATCAATTGTTTTTACGACCATTTTCTTATTAACCACGTCCATATTTGTTTACGGCCAAAAGACGTATAAAACTCCAACGCACTCTTTGGGTTTGGAGATTAGTCAGTCTGTTATGAATTTTAAAGGTTTTAGTTCAAATAATGTTACTTATGGAGATCCAATAAGGTACAAAAGAGGGTTTGGTGGTTCTGTTGCTGTTCTTTATCAGTATGCCCCAAAGTCATCGTTTGTGGGTTTTCAATCTGGATTGGGGATTTATATGTGGGGGCTAACAAACTTAAATCCTATTAATAATACTAATGTTGAGCTTGATGAAAGTTTTTATTTATTAGGGATTCCATTGATCTTTCAATTTAAATTATCAAAAAAGTTTTGGCTCGAGGGAGGCTTACAGGTAAATTTACCTGTATATAATACACTAAAATTTGCAGGTGGTTGGCAGGCAAATAAGTCGTTATACGAAGCGCCTCCCGGATCATTTCCAAATATGGAATTGCAATCTGTTTTCGGTTTTCGTTATCACATTTTTCAGTCTTTGGCTTTTAAATTTAGATTTCACTACGGTTTAACACCGTCTTATTTTTATGACATTCCTAGTCACAATAGTTCTGTATTTTCCCCAGAAGAAAGACGCTTTCGTTATCGACTTACTGGATTTGAGTTAGGTCTTGCATACCTCTTTCCGTTGAAGAAATAGAGAACCGTATGGCGTCAAGGCGTTTTTAAAACGGATGGTTTGTTGGGTTATAGTTTAGAAGACCCAAAACCTTCCTAATTTTTCGCAAAGGGCATCACCCCGTCTCATCACCTTGTTATAGTCTTTGGTAAAGTCATCTTCCCCAAACATCCAATAAAAAGTAAAAATTTTCTCCCTATATTTGCGGGACGTTTATTCTCACAGATGATGATAATTAATGACAAATTCAGTGATTCCTCTGCGGGAGTAATTGGTTATAATGACGAAATCTATTTTGCCTATCAAGACTACCAAGGCTCTATTCTCGCCATCGCCGATGATAACGGAAGTATTCTTGAGGAATACAGTTACGATGCATGGGGCAATAGACGTGATGTTACCACGCTAGAGAATTATTATTCTCCCGGCGGTGGACAAGGAATATGGGCGGGCTTTTTCCACCGCGGCTATACCGGGCATGAGCATTTGGAATGCTTCGGTCTAATCAATATGAATGGCCGTCTTTATGATCCACTCCTCGGACGTATGTTAAGCCCCGATAAGTACGTGCAAGCACCGGATTTCTCGCAAAATTTCAATCGGTATTCGTATGCGTGGAATAATCCGTTGACATATACGGATCCTAGTGGTGATTTTATAGAGACTATCCTTATTGGGGCATTTATTGGAGCTGCTGTAGGAGCTACTGCCAATGTGGCATATCAGGGAGCCAATGGGAATATAGAAAGTTTTAGAGACTATGCAGAAGCGTTCCTGAAAGGTGCTGGTGTGGGAGCAATTGCCGGGGCTGTTGTTGCAGCCACTGCTGTTGGCGGAATTGCTATGGCTGGCAAAAGCGCCACACTCTCAAAAGTTGGAGGCAAAAAACTTGTAAGTTCAATGGTCTCGGGAACAGTAAATACGTTAAACAGCTATGACCCAGCGCGTGGAATAGGTTGGCATACTTTGGGACATTTTGGTGCTGGTGCTTTAGGAGGTTCTATCGCAGGTGCGGGGGGGCTTGCAAATTTAGCCTCTGGAATGTTAATTTCGGGCTTATCTAATATGGCTGTTAATATGGCGGATCAAGGTTTTAATAAAGATTTGCGCGGTAGTGAGGAAGACTTTTATTATTCTATGTTTCAAAGTTTTGCCAGCGGAGCTTTGTCGGTAGTCGTTGGAACAGGCTTCGGGAAAGTTAAGCCAAATTTTTTAAAAGGTAAAAAATGGTATTCATACGCATACAAAAGCCTTTGGTATGGCGGCCAAGGTATGGCGGCTGATTTTGCATATTCAAGTAGAAGTAATTACAGTGAAAGAAGCGGATGGGGGCATTTAGGGATTTTTGCAGCTGGTGCTATTGGTGGTATCGGACAAGACCTATTAGCTAACAAGCTTAGTATAGGTGCCGAAAAATGGTGGGCTACAGCAATTAATAATGGGTTAGAGTATGGAGGGGGAACAGGTATTGCCCTGACTACGGATATGACACTAACCTTTTTGTCAAAAGGAAATGGCGATGGGTTTTATCGCCCGGGTCGTGAAGTGAAAACGGGATACTTAATTTATAAGACCTTGTTGTACACCGGGTTTCACCGAAATTAAAATCGCCTTAATGAAAACGCTACTTTACATACTTGTTATTTTCTTTACTGTGATATCGTGTGGACCTTATTCCATTACTTCCAGTAAAAAATTCGTTTCGATCAAAGATTCATACGAAAAAGACACCCTGTACCTTGAGGATGTTCTAATATGTGGGACACTTTATAATATCAAATATTTAACTTTATTCAAAAGCCATCCAATTCTTTATGCAATGGATAGTGTTATGGGCTTGTTGGTTCAAAATATTTCTGAGCATGCTCCATTGGTTTTTGAAACGGGTGAGAATAGAATTAGTTATTATTTGTGTAGCAATAGAATTGAATCCAGGAATAATAAAAGAACCATTGAAGAGCTAAAGTTTTTGTTCCCCCAAAAAGATAACAAAATCCGGGTTGTACCTCATTTTAATTTTGTGAAAGAAATTGCAGTTAGGAAAATAGCTGAAAGTATAAAACTTGCACAAAGTGTGATTTTAAATATTTACATTATAAAAAACGGAGATATTATTTACATGAACAACAAAAGACTATGGAGTCAATATCGTCTATTTTACGATATGGATGATTATACTTTTCCTTTTTATGAACTGGAATTAGTAGACAAAATTATAAGGGAGGCGTTAAAGGATTATTTTGAACGGGTGGAGTCATAATGTTTTGTAGTTTATGCGTAAAAAAAAATACATATCGTCCATTAAAACTGTGGCAAAAGGAGCTTTTCTAATGCTTGCCATAATGATGCTTGCTTCTTCTTGCAAGGTGTTTCCTCACAAGTGGAAGAAAAAAGTAGATGGGTTTGTGGAAGAAAGTTATACCATGGATACGGTGTTTATCCGGCAATATTTTATGTGCAGTCATAGAGAAAATGCCTTGTGGGAAGAAGGTGAGCCGGTGATTGTCAATAGTCCGTTGCCTTATATCGCTGAGGATGTGTTTTCTCGCATACAGCAGGTATTATCGGGTAAAATATCCGTTGAAATGGATTCCCTTGCAGACAACCGCTGCAGCTACGGCATGAGCAAGAATATTGATTTCAGAATGATTCGCAACATCCAACGCGAGGTGGTTTATTACTTTCCGGAAACGGATGATGATACATACTTGATACCCTACATTATATTCATTCAGTCTAATGACAAAAATGAACCAAGTAAACCCGGCGATCAGATTCTTAGTGTTAAAACCGCTATGTTTTTGGTGAAGAACGAAATCATCACTTACACTTCCATGAGCGAGACAGATGAAAACTGGCAAATAAGCCTCAACGATACGGAAGCGCTCAATGCCACTGTTAATGAGCAGATTTCAATTACCCTAAAGGAATTAAAAGATAGAATTAACCCTAAATTCAATAACCATGAGAAAATTTTTATTTTTAGTTGCTCTGATTTTTAGTCAATTCATTTCTTACGCCCAATCCCGAGAAGTTTTTTACGAATACGACGGCAATGGCAACCGAATCCAGCGTTTTGTTGTATGGCTACGTGTTGCTTCAAATAATGGCAATTCAACAGAAACCACGAAAGACCCCGATGGTTTTGATAAAGAAGATGGGGTGTTGGCTATGCTTGACAATGCTCGTTTTACCGTATATCCAAATCCCACTACTTCTGTCATTCGTGCGGAGTGGCAAATGGAAGACGGCGATTTTATACCCATAAAAGAAGTTCGTTTGGTTGGATTAGATGGTAAGCCGGTGCAAATAATTTCAGCCCCTGCTTTACCTTTGGACATTGATATGCGC
>JAFIEY010000245.1 GCA_020832345.1 Cryomorphaceae bacterium
AAGGGTTTAATGGCTTTCTGTCTTGTATTGCAGGTTTAGAGTTTTATCTTAAAGATAAAGCAGGAGAAAAGGTAGAAAGGGACATACAAAAACTTTTAACTTTAGATAAGGTAGAAGAGTATTACAGTGCGTTTAAGTTTCTTATTGAAAGTAAAGATGAATTTGCCAAAGATTACACATATTCAGAATGGATTGACAAATGCTTAAATGAAATCTGGAGCATTATTAATGACAATCAAACTGATTGGTTTGCAAATTACCTTGATAAAAATAAATCAACAGAACGCAACAGAATGATTTTTATATGGTCTTGGTTCTATTACATAACTGAGGCTAATAGAGAAGGGAAAACCATTCAGATAAATGAACTCTTCAGAATTTTACGGTTTTTCTATGTCAGGTACAATAATTTTAATAGGTCAGTAACAACTTTGAAGAAAACCTTAGATTTAATTCTTATCAATGGTATTTGGGACACCTTAGACAACGAAATGGGAAATGAGGATGAAAATCCAGAGGAAGAAACGGACACAAAATTTAGGACAACGGAAGAAACAATAAAGAATGTATTTCTTCATAGCAAAATTACCGAAACAGATTTGCTTAATTTAGAGGAGCTTATTTGGCAAATTGAAGACCACCCTTTAAACCTTGATGGTAGAGATGTTGGCAATACTAACATTACCCATTTAATAGATTTGAATGCTACAACCTCATTGGAAAATCTTCAAAATTTGAGAGATTGTTTTGAAAATCTATTCCTAAATCAAACAAAAAATGGGTCTTCTACTTTGAAAACAATTTTATTGTATTATGACGATTTTTACAAAGACACTTCCTATTATCACAAAAGATTTGATTTTTCTGATTGGAAACGAAATATAAGAAAACCTGCATTTAGGAATTTCATAAACCATTTAATAGGAAATAATACAGAGGAATTTTTTAAAAAAATAAAAACAAGTTTTTTGGAAGAAAATAAGACAGAAATCAATAATGCAGTAACTGTTCTTCCAAGTGGATTATCACTAAGAAAGAGACTTGCTTACTATTCAATTTTTCTATCTCCAGATGAATTATGGAGTGAAGGTGATAGAATAATTATCTGTGACGAAGTTGATAACCAAAGATTATTTGAAGATGAAAATCAAATAATTTATAACTCAAAAGGAACATTCCACGGCCATAGTGGAAATACTGATTTATGGGAATTATTAATCTCAAAAATAAACAATCCATTAAATGAATTAAAAAACACAGTATCAGAACTTGAACGAATTTAGAATACATCTAAGTCAACACATTTTGCAAGCACATTACCAAAGCCCCACAAGCCGAAGCACAGTCCAGAGCTTTGTTAAAGAGCTTGCAAAGCCAACGCAAGACAAAATTGTTTTTAAAAAATTCATTTCTTTCAAAAAAATAAAAATAACACACACTTATTGATTTACTTTGTTCCTCTTTATCAAATATCAAATATGCCCGAACAACAAAATATAGAATACAAACAAAGTTGGCACGATGACTACCTGAAATGGGTTTGCGGATTTGCCAATGCACAAGGTGGTGTAATTTTTATCGGCAAAGATGATAACGGTAAACCAGTTGATGTAGCTGATTATAAAAAGCTAATGGACGATATTCCTAATAAAATCAGAAATATAATGGGAATAACGGCAGAAGTGAATCTACATCAAAAAGATGGAAAACATTTTATAGAAATTGTAACACATCCTTACTCTGTTCCTATTTCGTTAAGAGGAAGATATTATTACCGAAGTGGAAGCACCAAACAAGAACTTACAGGAGCTTCGTTAAATGAATTTTTATTGAAGAAATCGGGTAAAACTTGGGATGATGTTGTAGAACCTCGTGCAACCTTTGCAGACATTGACGAAAAAACGGTTACCATATTTTTACAAGCATCCGAAAATGCAGGTCGTTTACCAGAAAATAAAGGCTTGACCATTCCCGAATTGTTTGAGAAATTAAGGCTTACCGAAAATGGTCAGTTAAAACGTGCCGCCCTTATTCTGTTCGGAAAAGAACCTGCTAAATTTTACCCAAATACCTTTGTAAAAATTGGTCGCTTCGGAAAAGATGATGCCGATTTGAAATTTCAGGAAACGGAAGAAGCGAATTTAATTGCTTTACTTCAAGCAGTTTTAAATCAACTTAACCGTAAATTCCTGACAAGACCGATAGAATTTGAAGGAATGCACAGGCTTGAAAAAAGTGAATACCCAACTGCTGCCTTGCGTGAAATTATTTTGAATGCTTTGGTTCATCGCAACTATATGGGTTCACCTACACAAATACGAGTTTATGATAACAAGATTAATTTTTGGAATGAAGGAACGCTTCCAGAAGGTTTAACATTTGAAGCCTTAAAAGGATTTCATACTTCACGACCAAGAAACGTATTAATTGCAGACGTTTGTTTTAAAGGAGGATTTATTGATTCGTGGGGACGAGGAACATTGAAAATTTATGATGCTTGCAAAGAAGCAGAATTACCCGAACCCGAAATAAAGGAATTTCAAGGCGGTTTTTTGGTAACGCTTTTCAAAGACAATTTAACGGAAGACCAATTAGCAAAACTTGGCTTGAATGACCGACAATTGAAAGCAGTGAATTTTGTGAAGGAGAAAGGAAGAATTACCAATAAAGAGTATCAAGAGACTTTTGGAGTTGCAAGAATGACAGCTACAAGGGACTTGACAGAGTTGGTTGACAAGGGAATTTTAAAATCATCAGAAACTAAAGGAGCAGGCTCATACTATGAACTTTGAATTGCATCATAATTGCATCAATTGCACCATAATTGCATCGGGATTGCATCATAACAGACAAGCCCACCGCTATTTACAAGCACATTGCCAAAGCCACACAAGCCAACACGCAAACCAAAGCTTTGTCAAAGAGCTTGCAAAGCCGACCCAAAAAAAAAATTGTTTTTAAAAATTTCCATCGCTTCAAAAAAAAAATAAAAAACGCAACGCACAGCCGACACGACAATGACACGGAAACTCAATATTGACAATGGTTTGCAAGGACGGACGACAATAACCACTGGCTATAACATTCATCCGAGTAGACGAAGCGCCCCACTAAAAAAGCCCCCGAAGTTCTCCTGAACTCTCGGGGGCGCTTTGTTTACTCGGTGTTCGACGACTACCCGCCTCTTGCAAGAACTACCTTAAGGGGAAAGTATCCTCT
>JAFIEY010000248.1 GCA_020832345.1 Cryomorphaceae bacterium
AAGGGCGTTTACCCCTTCATTAGACATTTTTTTTTCATAATACAACATATTTAAATTAGATGCTAAAAATACGAATTTTGTTGTATTTTGCGGTGTCAAAAGCTGACCGCCGCGAGGCGGGTTTCGCTTGAACAGCACCTAAACGCCAGCAGGTCCGCAGTGCTTCGATCGAATGAGATGTGTTAAACTTGAAACATCAGAGCTTCGAGGCTGGTTCCGGAATACCTGCCGGACGTTTAGCTGCGAACCGTTATCGCTCAGTGTAAAAAGACAACGACAGTGAACAAAATGAACAACAGAAATAGAAAGCCAACCGCACATTCAGGCACATTTGCTTGCCCCAATGCAATGGCGACCGCTTCGCAAGCAAAAGAGCCTGAATTTTCCCATCACAATAAGACGTAAATTTGAAAATGGAACAATTGGACTTATTTAACTCAACAAAGACTAACACCGAAAGGAAACAAATCCAAAACGGTGAGTATCTTCACATTATTAATTTTTTTGACAAACCTAGTAGCAATAACTACCTAAAAATTCTACTCGATTCAATTGATTGGAAACAAGAAAAAATGAATATGTATGGAAAGGAACTACTTTTTCCAAGATTAACAGCTTGGTATGGGGATAATGATAAACCATACTCCTTTTCGGGAATTACATTGCAGCCAAAACAATGGACTAAAGAATTACTTGAAATAAAGCGTAAAGTTGAAACCAAAGTGGATGCTTCATTCAATAGCGTTTTACTAAATCGTTATCGAAACGGTAATGATTCAATTTCTTGGCATACTGATGCAGAAAAAGAACTTGGAAAAAACCCAATTATAGCATCAGTGAATTTTGGAGCTACACGAGAATTTCAACTGAGACATATTCATACAAAAGAAAAACTATCTATTCAATTATCCCACGGTAGTCTGCTTATAATGTTAGGTGAGCTTCAACACTTTTGGCAACATCAAATACCAAAAACAAAAAAGCCTGTTAGCGAAAGGATTAATTTAACTTTTAGAGTAATAAAATAATATGCCATACTACTTTAACTTACCGTTAATCACAGAATTAACAATTGATCAACAAAGGGCAGTTGACGAAACAAGTCCCTTGGCATTATCAGGTGGTCCGGGAACGGGGAAAAGCGTAGTTTGTTTGTGGAGACACATTAGAAACCACTCCACAGGTGTTAGTAATAGCTTACTTTTAACATACACAAAAACACTAGAACATTATTTAAGAGCTTCCGCTAGAACACAAGATGAAGATGCCGGTCAAAATATTGGACGAACTAATTGTTGGCTCTATGATTGTCAAGACAATCAAGTAGCTGTAACAGATTTTGATGAAATAATAATTGATGAAGGTCAAGACATTGAAAAAGCAACATTTCAAAGGTATTTCAATTACACAGAAAATTTATCTTATGGTGCAGATGAAAGACAAAGTATGTACCTGTCAAAAGATAAATTAAAAGAGCTTTTTACTTGGTTTACTTCAGACAGAAGATTTGAACAAAATGCAGAAATTAACTTAAACAGAAATTTTAGAAATTCAAGAGAAATATTACTATTTACAAGGTCTGTTTTTCCCAACTTTCTTATACCACAAAATACGATTTCGGGAGCAAGACAAACAGGATTAAATCCAATTATGAAATTAAATATTGGATGGGATGTAGGGGATCAGGTTGATGCCATAATAGATATTATTAATGACTTTAGAAGTGACACTCATAATATTGCTATTTTGTTGCCTTTTAAAAAGGACATAAAAAAGTATCATCCTGTCATATCGAGTAGAATTAATGGTGAATATACTTTTTACGAATCAGATGAAGACGAATTCAATGGTTTATCAGGTGTACACTTAACAACATTCAAATCATCAAAAGGAACAGAATTTGACACAATAATAATTCCTGAGTTTGATAAGTACAATTGGATTCTACAAAACCAAGATAAGATAGAAAGCAGAGTAACTGAAAACGATTACTATGTTGCGTTTACAAGAGCCAAGACAAATTTGTTCTTACTTTGCAGAAATGGTTTTCCAAATATTGGTAATCGACAAACAATAACAATTGAGTAAAATGAAAACAACATACTTTCTACCGATAAAATCAATGAACCTTGCTCATTATTTAAGTAGTGGAATCATTGCACCAGCTAACTACATTGAAAATAGAAATCAAGACCTTCAAGATAAGTTTAACAACAACCTTCTACTGGCATCAAGTAAATTCACAACTGAATCTAATTGTTCAATAGAAATTGTTTTTGATGAAAAGGAAGAAATGCCTAAAAAGGTCTCTGATAATTTTTTCCTTTTTGATATGCCAATACCAATTTCACGCATTAAAGCTATTTATTTCGCTGACAAGGAACAAAAAATAAATACTGTATTTAATATAACAAGTGGTGCGGCATTTATCCCTGACACAATATTAAGGTTATCTGAAGACAAGCCAATAACTACAGATGAATTAGCAAGTTTAGTCAACAAGCCAACTCAAGTTGATTGGAAACACTATTTAAAGAAATATGATCAAATAATGGGTGGCTTCGCATTAATGAAAATCGGAAAGGAAGACTTTCAAAATTATCCCACCCACTACTTTATAACTCTTGGAAATATAAATAAGCATTTTCATCAAATACTAAATGACCAAGGTGTTGAAATAGAAAATGCATTTGAATTTGCACTTACAGACAATGGTAAATTCAAAAATTTTCACGACACAATCTATTCAGATATTACAAGCGAAGTAGTTGCAAAATATGCGAGCAAGGATAATGTTAAAATTGAAACTAAAAATGGACTTATTCAGATCGACAAAATACCGGAAACTACACAAACCTATTTAGTTTCAATTCTAGACACTTATGGCCCCGGAAAGAGAAAACAAGTTGATTCTTTTATATCTGATTTAGTATCAGGCAATCTGAATGAAAAGAGAAAAGAAGGACTCTCCTTAATTTTTGGTATCAACAAGGGATATTCTTCATTCAGAAATAAATACAAGACAGAGAATTTTGAAGCATTGGTAAAGTTTAAACTTGATTGTAAAATCGACTATTATACAATTGAAAGCATTTATCAATTTGTATTCAATAATAAATCGGAATCAAGCTCTTATTCCTATATAGATAATTGGTGTTATAAAGCCGAAGATCAAGAAATTAATAAGTCAAAATTTGTAACATATCAAGTTCTAGACAAAACAATCATTCTTAAAAAAAAAGAAGACTTCTTTACCGAATTATATCGTACATTATTGGAAAAAAGGAGTAGGCTATTTGAAATCATTTCAAAGAATCTTTCAAAATCACTTC
>JAFIEY010000249.1 GCA_020832345.1 Cryomorphaceae bacterium
TCCACTCTAAAAAGGATGATTTCAATCAAAATCGACGCGGAGGGGATTTTTGAACCGGAGCTAACCAGCTGTTAGTGAGGATTCAAAAATCTACCGACAAGGAAGATTTTGGCAGAAAGGGACTTTTTAGAGCAGACTCAACACCTAAATTAGATAATCTACAATTCATAATTAGGCAATACAGCATAAGAAAATAAGTAATTCTTTTGCACCAAATTTCAAACATCAAAAATTAAGAAATGAAAAATTTCAAACTTCTACTTTTAAGTTTTATGTTGTTGTTCAGCATATCGCATCAAGCACAACAACTTATTCACTATTGGCATTTCAATACAGCAAACGGCACATTTGATTCCATCGCAGCTGATGTTTTCGCCAGTCCGTCAGCGCCATATATTATTTATCAAGCTGCTTTTCCAAATGTTATTGGTGGTGGTTACATGGACGATGTAAGTGGCACCACAACTAATACCAGAAATAATGAACCAGCCGGAAATGGTATTCGTCCCAGAAATCCTTCTGACAGTATGGAGTTAGTCATCCAGCTGCCTTCTTCAGGATTTGAAAACTTGATGCTCAGTTATGCCGTTCAGCGTTCTGGAAGTGGCATGCTACAACAAGTACTTTATTACACAACCGATGGCGTTAGTTTCACTTCCTTACCGGACACCATAACAATTAATACCTCTTGGGATTCTGTTACCATAGACTTATCAAACATTACCGGGGTAGAAAACAATCCCGACTTTGCCATAAAAATACGTTTTGTCGGTCAAAACACGGCTTCAAATGGCAACAACAGAATCGACAACCTGGCATTAGAAGGCTCTTCAATAACTGGAGGGCTAATTCACTACTGGCATTTTAATTTGGTTAATGGTACAGTTGACTCTGTAGCTGCCGATGTATATGCAGGAGCCGATGCACCACATATTTATTATCAGCCATCATTTCCCGACGTTACGGGTGGTGGTTTTATGGACGATGTATCTGGAGACATCACTAATGCCAGAAACAATGAACCGGCCGGAACCGGAATTCGCCCCCGAAACCCTTCCGATAGTATGGAGCTATTTGTCCAGCTACCTTCAAACGGATTTGAGGCCTTGGAAATTTCTTATGCATCGCAACGCTCCGGAAGCGGAATGCTTCAACAAGTATTGTACTATACAACCGATGGTGTCAGTTACACACCTCACCCCGATACGGTAAATGTACAAACTGCTTGGACTTTAGTCTCCTTTGATTTTTCTGCCATTTCTGCGGCAAACAACAACCCCGATTTTGCAGTGAAAATCAGATTTTTTGGTCAAAATACTGCTTCAAATGGAAACAACAGAATCGATAATTTTGTGTTAGAAGGAAATTCATTAGGCGGAGCTGTTACGGGTGTAACCATTACCCCAAAATCCATCAATCTATTGGTGGGAGGAAACGCTATGTTAAACGGAACCGTTGTTCCTGCCAGTGCGACCAACCAATCAGTAACTTGGAGTTCAACTGATGCTTCTGTTGTTACCGTAAACAGCGCCGGTGAAATTTCCGCTACCGGGCTGGGTGTAGCTGATGTTATTGTCACCACCGTAGATGGTGGATTTTCCGACACCTGTGAAGTGACCGTTTTAAATCCGGCCAACCTAACCGTAAACGTCTTAGGTGAGGGAAGTCCTTTGCCTGGTGCTGCGGTTATAGTCAACAACGACACCCTAATCACCGACGGACTTGGTGTGGCAACCATTCAACTTATGCCGGGAGAAAATTACCTAATTGTGGCCGAAGCCAACGGATATTTCCCGGAAAACGTAAGTGCCAACATAAATGGTGACACTACTATTGTTTTGGATCTCAACGAAATGAACGCCATTGTTCACTACTGGCACTTTAACAATCTTCCTATTGGAACTGTAACAAGTGTTGATGCAGATTACACACTCACCCCGTGGAATCATCCTGTAATTACTTATGAAGGAAACAGCTCAGGTTATATGGATGATTATACCCCCGGAAGCGCATTAAACGCCCAACTTGGAGAATCTGAAGGTGCAGCACTTCGTGTGAGAAACCGCTCTGAGGGTCGTGCACTTATTATCCCACTTCCCACCGACCAATGTCAGGATATTGTGCTTTCCTTCGACATTCACCGAAGTGGACAGGGCATGCTAACCAATCACTTTGAATATACCCTCGATGGGTTGAATTACGATACTGTGGGCATCGTTCCTTCCACAATTTCCGTGACCGAAACATATACCACACACGTAATTGACTTCTCAGCTGTGGCTGGCGCCAACAACAATCCCAATTTCGGTGTTCGTATTACATGGACAGGAAATACCGAGCAAGACAATGGCAACAACCGCTACGACAATATTGTTATGAATGCCAATACAACCCTATCCACAAAAGATTTTGAAAACAACACATCGCAAGTATTGGTATATCCGAATCCCGGAAACGGCACATTTACTTTGATGAATGCACAATCTGGTGCCAATTGTAAAGTAATCGATATGGTTGGAAATGTCGTTTTGGAAACCAAACTTGACAGTGATAACAGCACTTTTCATTTTCCGGAAAATTTGCAAAATGGCATGTACCTGTTGGTTTTAGAAAAAAATGGGAACACGCAAGTTCAACGGGTAATTTTACAGAAATAAGGCAACTAAAAATTTTCAACTCAAATAAAAAACTGTTTTATTTTAGCTGATGCAAAAGCATTCGTCTTGTGGCGGATGCTTTTTTGTGTTTGTATAAAAATCCATGTTTAACGTTAAAATTCGACATTATAAAATATGGCACTCATAAATAAAGACGAATTTGCTCGGGCCAGTAAATTGACCTCGCTGGGTTTAAACCGGTTTTCGGGCCCGCTAATGAAGGTTCTAAAGTTAGACAGCATCAATGACTTGTATCGTCGATTTGAAGACAAAGAGGGACTAGCTTTTATCGATGCTTTATTCACCGACCTCAAGGTGGATTTCACCTTTTACGAAGAAGAGCTCAAGAGAATTCCCGCAGGGGGTGCCTTTTTCACGGTGAGCAATCACCCCCTTGGCGGTGTTGACGGGCTCATATTACTCAAACTTTTGGGGGAACACCGACCGGATTACAAAGTGATGGTGAACTTTTTACTGCAAAAGGTGGATCCGCTTAAAGGATTTTTCCTTCCCGTCAATCCCTTCGAAAATTTAAACATTTCGAGTTATGAGGGGCTAAAGGGAGCCATGTCGCACATTGCATCAGGTCATCCGTTGGGCATTTTTCCCGCAGGCGCCGTTTCTCATTACGATTTTAAGCAGCGCAAAATCATTGATGCGCCTTGGCAACCCGGTGCTATTAAACTCATGCGAAAAATGAATGTGCCCATTGTCCCAATATATTTTCAGGCGCGAAATAGTTTTTGGTTTTATGTATTATCCGCTCTTCATCCCGATCTTCAAACGGTAAAACTGCCGTCTGAAATCATGTCCAAGCGAAGGAGAAGTATTCGTTTGCGTATTGGGAATCCCATTTTACCGAAGGAATACGAAAAACTTTCGGTGGCAGAAACTGTGACACTTCTCGAACGAAGAACACATTTACTGGGAAAAGCCCTTCCACCCCCAAAACCTTTTTACCGAAACCTTTCAGCACCTTTTACCAGAAGAAACGAAAAAAAGCCGTTACCCATAATAGAACCCGCCGATCGCCAAGTATTACAGGCCGAAATAGAATCACTAAAGGCAAGGGGAAAAAGATTGTTGGAATCAAAAAACTACGAGGTTTATTTTGCGGAATTTAAGGATATTCCAGCGGCATCTCACGAAATTGGCAGATGGCGAGAAATCGCGTTTAGGGCGGTTGGGGAAGGCACTTTTCAGCCAACTGATTTGGATGCTTTCGATGTGCATTACCACCACTTGTTTTTGTGGGACACACAAAGTCTCAGCATTGCCGGGGCATATCGGGTGGGTATGGGGCAGCATATTTTTCCCAAAAAAGGTCTCAAAGGCTTTTATGTTCCGACCTTATTTAAAATCGACAAACCGGCAGAAGTGTTGTTTTCCCACGGCCTTGAATTAGGAAGAGCCTTTGTGGTTCCTGAGCATCAACAAAAACCACTGCCCCTATTTCTGCTTTGGAAAGGCATCATTGAAATTCTCAAGCAGTACCCCGAACACAAATATATTACCGGCTGTGTGAGTATCAGCAATGATTTCAGTAAATTCTCTCGCGGATTAATGGTGGCATTTATCAAAAAATACTTTTTCGATACGGAGATGGGCGGGCACATTCACCCCCGAAAAAGTTTTAAACTAAAAAGCGACAAAAAAGCTTTGGAGGCATTGTTGAACGAAACCGAGAATGATCTTCGTAAATTGGATAAGCTATTGGCCGAAATTGAGCCAGGGAGTTTGCGAGCTCCGGTATTACTCAAAAAATACATCAAGCAAAACGCCCGTATTGCCGCTTTTAACGTTGACCCTGCGTTTAATAATGCCCTGGATGGTTTTATGTATATTAATGTTGAGGATTTGCCGGATAATTTGGGGATTTAAACCCTGAGTCTGCTCCAAAAAGTCCCTTTCTACCAAAATCTTCCTGGTCGGCAGATATTTGAATACTCACTTACAAAAAGTTAGCTGCGGTTCAAAAATCACCACTGCGTCAATTTTGATTAAAATCATCCTTTTTGGCGTGGACTCAGCCTTCGGGCCGTCACAATTTAGGCGCGAAATTGGTTCACCTTCATCTTAATTTTTAAGTTTTTAAATTTTAAATCCAACCCATACCGCTCGTTTACAATTTAAATACTACTTTTGGGAATTATTTTTATAGTCAATAAAATTTAACCGCATAATTGGTTAAATCTATCAATGAACACAAAATAATTCCCAATGAACAAATCCATATTGGTTCCTATTGACTTCACGGAAATAACCGAGAATGCGCTAAAACATGCACTTGGTCTTTCTAAGACATTAAATACCGGGGTAAAATTATTAAACCTCGTGAAAAAGGAAACAGAGGCTAATCGAGCCAAAAGTCTGCTGGAAACCCTTGCTGAAAAATATGCAGATCAAAATATACCCATATCAACTTTTGCAGAAATTGGAGAAATCAAAGAAATTGGGCACTTCGCCGAAAAACTGCAAAGTGGTTTGGTTGTGATGGGGACACATGGGCTAAAAGGCATACAGTACCTAGTTGGCAGCAAGGCGCTTACCGTAATCACCAACGCCTCTACACCCTTTATCGTAACGCAAGCGGCGCCTACAAAAACCGTCGTAAAAGAAATCGTTGTGCCCATGGATTTTGTAAGCGAAGAAAAAGTTATACTTAGTGCAATTTCTAAATTTGCCAATGCATTACAAGCCAAAGTTCGGGTATTAGCTGCTGGTCACGATGATGAAATTCTATCCAAAAAAGTAAAACTAAACCTTAGCTTTGCCAAGCGATACCTTCGGGAAAAAAATGTTGACTTTACCATTAACGAAGCGCCGGGCAAAAAATCTTTTCAAGATGAAATAATGGATTTCACCAAAATGGTGGATGCCGATATGATTGCCTTGGTAAACCACCACGAGGATGGTTACAAAAACCTATTAGGCAAAAATTTTGATCAAAACATCATTACCAATTCGCACAAAATTCCTGTCTTCATGTTTACTGGAAAGAAAATCTCCGATCACCGAGACATTTTTATGATGTTTTCATAAGCCACTATGCCCATGTCAATAAAAGAAGTTTTTGATCACACATACAAAACCTGGATTCCAAGGCTTCAAAATGAATTGAGCCCCAATCTTAAGTACCATACAGTAAAGCACACTTTGAGCGTTCTTGACTCATGTGAGGAAATAGGCCGTGCAGAAGGCATTGACCAAACAGAAATGTTTCTCCTCAAGACTGCTGCGGTGTTGCACGATTGCGGTTTTCTGGAAAGTCCGGAAGAACACGAACAGCGCGGGTGTAAATTCGCTCGGGAATTCCTTAGAGACACCGTAATTTCCGATGAACAAATCGAGTGGATTTGCAGCATGATAATGGCGACCAAAATTCCCCAATCGCCAAAAATGAAATTAGATGAAATCCTATGTGATGCCGACTTGGCCTATTTAGGTACCGATAACTACACCCCCATTTCCGATAAGCTTCGGACGGAAATTGAACTTCTGGGCACACCACTTTCTGAGGAAAAATGGCTAAATATTCAAATAGGATTTCTCGAAAGCCATCACTTTTTCACCCAATTCGCAATAGATCAATTATCTGAAAAAAAGGAGGAGCACTTAAGCAGACTAAAGGAGGAACTTTCCCGGCTATCCGATAAGTAGTGGCTGTCTATAAAGTCCGATGACGGCGTTATGCTCACCTGAAATTAATGTCATTTACTTTAGTAAACTCACTGAATTTACCCCGATATTTATCGGGGTCGCAAGCCTTGTCTTCGAACTTTCTAGCCTAGCCACTTTGACTTTATGGACAAGCCCTAATTAACTATAAAACTTGAGTTTGCTCTAAAAAGTCTCTTTCTGCCAAGCACTTCCTTGTTGGTAGATTTTTAAACCCTCACTTGCTCCGGTTCAAAAATCCCTTACGCGTCGATTTTGATTGAAATCATCCTTTTTGGAGTGGACTCAAACCTTATCCTTTTAAAGCCGCGGCACCACCAACAATTTCAAGAATTTCATTGGTAATAGCTGCCTGACGCGCTTTGTTGTAATCCAACTTAAGTTGACGTGACAATTCCTTGGCATTGTCTGTTGCCTTGTGCATGGCCGTCATACGGGCTCCGTGCTCGGAGGCGTTTGAGTCGAGAACTGCTTTAAACAATTGCGTTTTAAGCGATTTTGGAATCAACTCTTCCACAATTGAAGCCTTTTCAGGTTCAAAAATATAATCACCTGCTGCTGCTTCATTACCACCTTCTACCGGTGCGATGGGCAACATGGTTTCGGCGAGAACGAACTGAGAACCCGCATTTTTAAAATGATTGTACACCACCACAACTTTATCAAATTCTCCATTGACAAATCCCTGCATGGCCATTTCCGCCACCTCGGCAATTGCATCAAAAGAGATGGCATTGAGCAAATCACTGCGATTTTCTAAAATACTACAGTTTTTACGAAGCACATCATTGCCTTTTTTCCCAATGGTCACCAAAGTAACTTCAGCTCCTCCTCCTTCGAACTCAGAAATCAAACGACGGGTTTGACGAACGACATTGGCATTAAAGGCGCCGCAAAGACCGCGATTAGACGTTACGGGGATAATCAATACGCGCTTTAATTCGCGTTGATCTCCGTATGGACTTTCACTTTGGTCAAGTGTTGCATTCAATCCTTCCAGCAATTCTTGCAGCTTCTCCGCATAAGGGCGCATTTGCTGTATAGCATCCTGTGCCTTTTTCAATTTGGCGGCAGAAACCATTTTCATGGCAGAAGTAATCTGCATGGTAGAGCCGACAGACTGAATGCGATTTCTAAGTTCTTTGAGGTTGGCCATCAAAAACTTGTTTCAGTGATTAATATTTAGCGGAAACCTCTTTACTTACTTTATCCAAAACGGTAGTTTCGGCATCGGTGTATTTACCCGCTTTCAAGGCATCTAAAGTATCGCGATGCTTGGCGTCTAAGAAGGATAAAAACTCCGCTTCAAATTCCTTTACGCGATCAACCGGAACGCCGTTGAGCAATCCTTTCGTTCCACAATAAATGATGGCAATTTGCTTTTCTACGGGAAGCGGGCTGTTTACGTTTTGTTTTAGAATTTCAACGTTGCGACGTCCTTTGTTGATGACCGCCATGGTGGCAGCGTCGAGGTCGGAACCAAACTTAGAAAAGGCCTCCAATTCGCGGAACTGCGCCTGATCCAGCTTAAGCGTACCGGATACCTTTTTCATGGATTTAATCTGTGCAGAACCACCAACCCGCGATACGGAGATACCCACGTTAATTGCAGGACGTACACCGGAGTTAAATAGGTCTGATTCAAGGAAAATCTGTCCGTCGGTGATCGAAATTACGTTGGTTGGGATATATGCCGAAACGTCACCGGCCTGGGTTTCGATGATGGGAAGTGCCGTAAGGGAACCTCCGCCTTTCACTTTGCCTTTCAACGATTCGGGTAAGTCGTTCATTTGGGTAGCAATTTCGTCATTGTTGATGACCTTAGCGGCGCGTTCCAACAAACGAGAGTGCAAATAAAATACGTCTCCGGGGTAGGCCTCACGTCCGGGTGGACGACGAAGTAGCAAAGAAACCTCGCGATACGCAACAGCTTGTTTTGACAAATCATCATAAACGATTAGTGCTGGGCGACCGGTATCACGGAAGTATTCACCGATGGCTGCTCCGGCAAATGGGGCGTAAAACTGCATGGGAGCAGGGTCTGACGCATTGGCCGCAACGATAGTGGTGTAGGCCATTGCACCGGCTTCTTCAAGAGTTTTTTGGATTTGGGCAATGGTAGATCCCTTTTGTCCAATACCCACATAAATACAATATACAGGTTCACCGCTATCGTAAAACTCCCGCTGGTTGATGATGGTATCAATTGCGACGGATGTTTTACCGGTTTGGCGGTCACCGATGATCAATTCTCTTTGGCCACGTCCAATGGGAATCATAGCATCTACTGCCTTGATTCCGGTTTGAAGCGGTTCGTTTACCGGCTGACGGAAAATAACACCGGGTGCTTTGCGTTCGAGGGGCATTTCAAAGGTTTCGCCTTCAATTACACCTTTTCCATCGATGGGATGACCGAGGGTATCTACAACCCGACCAACGATACCTTCTCCTACATTGATGCTCGCAATACGACCGGTACGTTTTACGGTACTACCTTCGCGAATTTCGGATGAGTTACCCAGCAAAACGATCCCAACATTGTCTTCCTCGAGGTTCAAAACAATACCTTGTACACCGTTTTCAAACTCGAGCAATTCACCGGCTTGCGCTTTGGAAAGACCAAAAGCACGTGCAATACCATCACCTACCTGGAGGATGGTACCTACTTCTTGAAGGTCGGTTTCGGAGCGAAATCCGGAAAGTTGTTCTCTCAATATTGCTGATACTTCAGCGGGTTTAACTTCAGCCATTATGATGAAATTTAATTAAAGTTTTGAAATAAATGGGTTTTGGGAAAACTCCTGGCGCAATGCCTGAAGTTTAGAAGAAATGCTGCCATTGTACTCAACATCCTCCATTCGGACGACGATACCGGCAATGATATCGGGATCAACCTGATAAGCTACATTTACTTCGCCTTTGCCCCAGATGCGAAGTTGGCTTTCTACCATTTCGCGCTGAACATCGGTCAAGGCGGTAGCAGTAATAACACTGGCCTCCTTAATGCCTTTCATCGCGCGGTGTTGGTTCATATAGCTCTCGGCTATTTCCAAAAGCACACTTTCGCGATTTTTCTTTACAATAAGTTGCACAAACAACATCGAAGGCGTTTGAAAATGTTTTTCAAAAATGGCCTTGATGATGGCAATTTTTTTGTCTTTTTTGACAACCGGACTACTCAGCAAAAGCCGAAAGTCGCGATTCTCACGCCCAACGCTTTCCAGCATTTGCATATCCTTGGCCACCTCTTCCACCAGGGAATTATCCCTTGCTAGAAGCAATAGCGACTTGGCGTAACGTTTGGCAATTTTTACTGACCGCATAGGGCAATCGGTTTTGAGTTTTATTTAATTTCCTCCAACATTTCGTTGATGAGGGCTTCTTGTCGTTTGGCATCAGACAGTTCACGACGAAGAATTTTCTCTGCCATATCGATGCTCAAGGCGGCAACGTGGTTTTTCAATTCTGTCATGGCTGCTTTTTTCTGCAATTCAATTTGTTCCTGTGCAGAAGCCATTATTTTGTCCGCTTCGGCTTTGGCCACATCCTTCGCGCCTTGGATGGTTTGATTGCGCAATTCACGTCCTTCTTTGAGCATGGCATCGCGTTCGGCACGGGCTTCTGCTAAAATCTTTTCGTTATCGGCTTGAAGATTTTTCATATCTTCACGCGCCTTTTCCGCAGATTTAAGTGCATTATCAATACTTTCTTCACGCTCCTTTACTGCGGAAAGAATAGGTCCCCATGCAAATTTCTTGAGAATAAACACAAGGAGTAAAAAAGTCAAAGTGGTCCAAAAAATAAGACCAAATCCCGGAGTTACTAAATCCATATCTATAGGTTTATTTGAAAAGCATTAAACGTGGAGCGTGCCAAACGCACACTCCACGAATTTTAGTAATTAGGCACCAGTGTTGGTTCCCAAAAGCGCAACTACGATTGCGAAAAGACCTGCACCCTCGATAAGGGCCGCAGCAATAATCATCGCAGTTTGGATTTTACCGGCAGCTTCAGGCTGGCGTGCAATTCCTTCCATTGCAGATCCACCAACTTTACCAATTCCAAGACCGATACCTAGTGTGGCCAGTCCGGCGCCGATTGCAGCAATACTTCCTACCATTTTAATTGAATTTAGGAATTAAACAAAAAAACACTCTTAATGATGCTCGTGCTCCTCAACGGCCTGACCGATGAACAAAGCAGTAAGCAAAGCAAATATGTACGCTTGTAGCAAAGCCACAAGTACTTTTATCACAAAAATAAACAGGGTGAGAATGATGGCCGCTGGGCTAACCCATATTGAGTCGAGCACGAAAATCAAGGAAATCAAACTCAAAATAACGATGTGGCCTGCCGTCATGTTGGCAAATAAACGAATCATCAGTGCAAATGGCTTGGCAAATACGGAAACCAATTCGATGGGTGCAAGTAAAATACGTACCGGTATGGGCACCCCTGGCATCCAAAAAATATGCGCCCAGTAATCCTTCTTTCCGTTGATGTTTACAATAATTAAGGTCAATACCGCCAACACCATGGTAAAGGCAATGTTTCCGCTTAGGTTAGCACCTCCGGGTACAAATGGAATTAGACCCAACATATTGGCAATCCAAATAAAGAAGAATAGGGAAAGTAAATAGGGCACAAAACGACCGTAATGCTTGTGACCAATATTCACCAATGCAATCTCGTCGCGAACAAATACAATTAGCGGCTCAAGGAATGATGCCATGCCTTTGGGTGCAGTTTGCGATCCGTTTTTCTTATAAAAAGAAGCCGCCGGTAAAATAATAATCAGCATTAAAAGCGCGGTGACAAACAAGGAGGCCACATTTTTAGTTATGGAGATATCAACGGGCTTGGCGTTAGTGGGATGATGATCTTCATCGAAATCGAGGTACACACCGTTTGCATTGGGTTGTGCATTGGCCAGATAAATTTTTTCGTGGTATTTCACAAAGCGTTGACCTTTTACTTCAACGACTTCTTTTCCCGCATCGTCGTGGTGGAATCTGCCGGAAGAAAAGGTAATCAAACCCTCATTGGTAAATAGTATTACCGGAAGAGAAATGCCAACGGGTTTCCCACTCCAATCAAGCACGTGCCAATCATGACTATCACTTACGTGATGCATAATAACTGCATTGATGTCCTCATCTTCGTGAAGATCATTGCTGTTATGTGCCGTGTCATCGGCAGAATATTCTATTTCAACGTCTTGTGCACGTAAAAAGCCAAACGGCAATAGCAATAAAAGGGAAAAAAAGATGTTGCGGTGCATGAGGATTTTTAATTTAAATACCTGCCCAGAAATTTGGTGCAAATGTAAGTTGCGTAAATAAAAAGAACCCTGATTTTTAATTTTTTTTTACCCCACGTAAAATATTGGTTTTTAGTTTTTTACTATCATTATACTTCCCACAACAGCAAAAATCAAATAGGTGAAATACAAGAAAACAAGCGGATAGGACCAAGCGAGTGGGATAAAATCAAGACGAAAAACAGCAATGAGGACCAGGGTTAGGACAGATAACATTTTAAGCATGTTGAAACCCAATATAGCATATACCGCAAGTTGCGGCTCTTTTGCATGAAGTTTTTCCACGACCAAAAACATGGCCATTACTGATATGGTAAGCAGTGCGTACACCAGAGGGAAAAACATAGGCCAAACTGAAAAAGTTTGGGGCCACACCATATAATGAAAAAGTAGCATTGCGGCTGTAAGTGGCAGGGTGAGCAATGAAAGGCGTTTTGCCATTATCGTGAAATATTAACAACTTCTTTTATGACAAGATAGAGGGCTATTGCCACCCCGAGAAGTGAGAAGATAAGTGTATATAGTGGAAACTCTCTTTCTAAATTTTGCCCGTCTAACCAATGTCCAAAAAACGTAAAGCCACCGATAACGGCTGCCATTTGGAAAACAATACCCGTAAGTTGAATATAGCGGTTAGGCTGATTTTCCTTTGACATTATTGGATTCCGTCATTTCGCCGTTTTCCTTCATTTCCCGAATCACACCGCCCATTTGGCAATTTCCGGTAAACTCTGCGCCGGGCTCAACGGCCAAACGCTCGGTTTTTAGTTCGCCGCGAACCACTGCGGTTTCATTGAGTTCAAGACCTTCCGTGGCCAAAATAGAGCCACTTACACTTCCACTAATGGAAGCTCTTGCGCAGATAATATCGCCTTTAAGCTTGCCCTTCTCCCCTACAACAAATTTGCCCTTAATATTGACTTTACCTATAATTTCTCCATCTAAGCGGAAATCGCCATCGGAAAAAATATCTCCTTCGATTTTTGTACCTTGCATGATACGGTTGCTAATGGCCGAGGGAACTGTTGGATTTTTGGCTGATTTAATCATGGAAATTATTGTGTGGCGAATTTAACTTTAAAGTAATCAAGGTAATCGTCAACCTTTTGATCGGCGTACATGACCTTAAAATTGGACTGCGAAATTACAAAATGTTTATAGTTCTCCGTCTGCATATGCTGAAAAATTTCCGGACGGCCCTTAATGCTATCAAAATATTCCAAGGCGGCTTTTGCATTACTAAACCCACTTATTATAATAAGCTGATACTCTGTCCCCATCAAAATGTTTTTACTAGTAAGCTGTCTGTGCGAAAATTCTTTTAGATTAAAATTGGAAATTGCATTCCGAATGCGGTTAAAATCAGCGCCTTTTTTTGGTATCACCAACACATATTGGAAGGGTTCATTTCGTTCCGGACTAAAAAGTTTCTCTACTTCATTGGACAAAGGACTCAATTTTGAACCTCCTCCCAGATAATCTAGGATCTCTTGAGCCTCAAAACCTATACTGGTATTTTCGTATTTTTCAATCAGCATTTCCAACTGCTCTGTAAATTTGCCCATGTCGCCTTCATTACCCACGCAAAGGGCATACAAAAACTCCAACCGAGGCACCAAATCCGTTTCAGCATATTTTTGCAATCCCTCAGTTACTTTGACTTTAGCCGGTTTGTACTTTCCCGATGCGTATAAATCGTAAGCTTTTCGGTAAAAAGCTTCGGCTTCGGCGTCGTGCTTGCCATCCATTTCGGGATCAATGGAGCCCTGAAGGAGTTGGGCAAATAAAGATTGGCCGTACTCCGATTGGAGCTGGCCACAGTAATTGTCCTTTTTCTCGGCTTGCTTTGTTTCCTGGGTAAGCAAACACAATATATACAGTGTTCTCGCTTCAAAATCAGCTTTTGGATATCGACGAAGCAACTCTTCAAAAATCTTTACTGCCTCGGGCAAATCCTGGTGTACGTCGCGATATACACGACCCGCTCCATCGTGCGCTTTTATTATCCGGTTGTGGGAAGCCTCCAATGAATCCGGATCTGTTGGGATTCGCGAGAGGTAATATGCCTCGTGAAATGGATCCTGCGTGCTGTCGCGTTCTCCACCTTCACCGTCGCCTTCTGCTTCCCCACCTGCTACAAATTCAGATGCAGTGGTCTTGTTTTTCCGGCGCCAATTGTCTTCCAACTTACGATTTCCCCAACGATTGGTAAATTCCGAAAAACCGGTATTACGTTGGTTGTCGTCATAAAAATACCATTTACCCGAACGCTGTCCACCGCCCATAGCAAAGCCTCCACCACCCTGGGCCGGCCCAAAACCTCCACCGGATTCTTCTGCCCTTTCCTTTGCTGCTTTTTCTTTTTCTAATTCCTTAATTCGCTTTTGAATTTTTTTCATCCGCTCCTTTTCTGGCATGGCAGCCATGGCTTGCAAGCTATCTTCCACTTCTATGGTTTTGATGTGTTTAACCAATTCCGCCAAACTTTCTTTTTTCTTTTCCACCTCGGCATATCTCGGGTGTTCTTTTGGTAGCGCTTGATAAGCAGAATCATAATGCGCGGCAGCATTTAAATATTCTCGAAACTCAAAATGCAATTCTCCTTTCCGCAAATGAGATAATCCTTTTTGGGTTTGATTTGTGGTATTGGTTTCTATCGATTTTGATAAATAGTCAAAAGCTTCCGGAATTTTATCTTCTTTAATGGAGATATCCGCCATGGCGTAGTAAATCTGATCCCGATTGTCGAAGTTTTTTCCTTTTTTCAACATTTTTCTCAAATCAGCATACACGGGTCCGCTTTTATCGAGGTAGGGATCAAAGTTTCGCACCCGAGCCATTTGTGCGGCAAAATAAAAATCGTATGGGGGCTTCATTTTTACCACCTTTCTATAATGCTCGGAGGCTTCGTAGCGTTTATCGATTTTTTCGTAAAGTTGTGCTTGGATATACGTATATCTGACCTTTTTTTCTTTACTTATCCGCATCCCTATTACCTCCTGCAACAATTCGATGGCCCGAAGATAATTCTTTTGAGCGATTTCTTTTTCAGCATACGTGGCGATGATTTCCTTTTGAAGTTTTTTATCCACTCGCCTGTTTTGATAAATCTTATCAAACTGCTCCTGTGCTCCCGGAAAGTTTCCCGTTTGAATATATGTCCTTGCAGCCCATAACCTGGCCTCATAGACCAGTTCCCCTTTGGGAAATTCAACGATGATATAATTGAAAGCTTCAAGTGCCGGAAACCAAAATCGTCTGTAAAAACGGGATTTACCAATGAGCAAGTAACTATCGTCGATGTATTTGTTTTTTTGCTCACGACCAAAAACCATCGAGTGCTCCTTAATGGTTTTTACACCCTTTTCTTCGGCGCGTTCCATATCCTTTTCAATGCGACCTACATCGCCTTCCTCAGGCCAAATATAAATGGGAAGCAGCATCGTATAATCGTCCTGATGTGAACTCTCTATTGAATTCACCCCTTTCATAAAGGCTTCATTGCCGTTGAAAAGTGGATTGTACTTTGAAGACAACATGTGCCAATTCCGACTGAGCCACGTGTCTTTCGTGCGGCTACAGCCGGAAAGAATCACCAACATGAGAAGGGTGACCTTCCAGATATTATTTCGAGGCATTATGTCGTTCTTTACTAACCTAACTAAAAAGCGGCAAAAATATTATACAGTTGCCACTCCACATAACAGAAAGTGTCTTTTGGGATTTTAAATCAAAGACTTAAATTTTGAGTTTGCTCCAAAAAGTCCCTTTCTGCCAAAATCTTCCTTTTTGAAGTAAACTCAGGTTTTGGAGCTTGTCAGATATTTCACTTAGGTATTAGAACAAACGCAGAACAAACAATATTATTGAGTCTGCTCCAAAAAGTCCCTTTCTGCCAAAATATTTCTTGTCGGTAGATTTTGATTGAAATCATCCTTTTTGGAGTGGACTTATTATTGGATTTATCTTTGGCGAAATTTCACAAAATTAGAAGTGTAATGAAAAGTGACTTTTTTGCGTTGTTGTTTTATTGTTTGCAAGAAATCTTAGATTTTTATACTTTTTTTGCAGGCACATTTTTAGTAATGTGATCATTATTTTACCAACTTTGTCGTCATTAAAATTTAGTATTACCCAATGAAGCACATTTTTCTCCTGATTTTTTTAATTTTCGGAAGTGCTTCATTTAGCCAAACCACCATCATCGGTAAGGTTATCAACGCGGAAAATCAAACGGTTCTTCCTTTCACCAATGTTGTGGTCATGGGGAAAAACCGGGGAACCGTTAGCGATTTGGAAGGGAATTTTCAGATACATGAAAATCTGCCAACAACTTTGCAAGTCAGTTATTTGGGCTTTTACCCTCAAACCATTCGCGTGGACACCACATTTATAGTGGTCCAACTTCAACCCCAACCCGAGGCTTTGGAGGCCGTCACCGTCGTTCCAGGCGTCAATCCGGCATTGCGTTTTATTCGCGGGGTTTTAGAAAACAAAACCAACAACGACCCGGAGGCCCTGCCCCAATATGTTTGCAGAAGTTACAATAAACTCCGGCTTTCTCCCTATTTTAAAAATCTTGATCCCGAAGTGGATAAGCTGCCCAAAGAAGTCTTAACCGAAAATTTCAAATCCATAAAAAACATGGATTTCTTTGTGAGTGAATCCGTGAGTTTACGGAAATATAAAAAACCCGGAAAGGTGACGGAAGAAGTTGAAGCCACCAAAACCTCCGGACTAAAAGAGCCTTTGTTTTCTGTTTTAGCCGGACAAATTCAGTCATTTACCTTTTATGAAGAAGAAGTTGAAATTCTCAGTATTAGATACCTAAGCCCAATTAATCGTAAACTGGAATCGCATTATCGCTACCTTATTACCGACACCATGCTGGTGAATGATGGAAAAGATACAGTGTTTACCATTCAATTTGAACCCAACTCCAGTAAGTCCATCATGGGCATGAAAGGACAACTACAAATTCAGGTGCCCGACTACGCCATTCGGTCGGTCACCGCAGAACCGACTCATTATCCCTCAAAAGGATTTACAGTTCATATTCGACAACTTTACGAAAAGATTCATGACCGTACATGGTTTCCCGTGCAACTTCACGCAGATATGCAGTGGATGGAGAATCCCATTGACAGAGGAAAGGCCGATACAGCAGGACAATATCGCTATCAAGCTAATTTACACGGCATCATTCGATCTCATTTATACGATTTTGATTTTCAAAATGAAATTCCCCTTCGCAAGGTGGGTGGCATCGTGGTTAGAGTTGCTGATTCTGCGGCCATACGGGACACCAACTACTGGAACGAACACCGAAAAACGCCACTGACAAACCGAGACCGACAAACTTATCGGGTCATGGACAGTTTGGGAGAAAAATACAACTTCGACTTATACGGCAGGGTTTTACAAAGTCTATCCGAGGGGTATATTAGGTTTCCTTATGTACACCTCGACCTCACGCAAACCATGAAGATTAACCAATACGAAAGAACCCGTTTGGGTGCAGGATTCCGAACTCACGACCAATTTTCAAGGTACTGGCGCCTGTCTGCATTTGCCGGATATGGATTTGGCGACAAAGCTTGGAAATACGGGTTTGGAAGTGATGTGTATTTACACAAAGCCAGTCGATTAAAAGTAGGTGCACGCTATGCCTTGGATCTTCAGGAAAGCGGCGGGGATCGTTTTCAATTGGATACCCGACAAACCATTTTCGTCAATAATTTTGACTATCGACGTTTTTATATCAGTTTATTTGATCAATTAAACACCGTTGTGGGTCACATTGAATGGCATCCCAAACCCACCTTTAAGAACATTATCAGCTTGCAATACGAAGAGCGAACTGTTTTAGGAGACTTCTATCGTTTTGGGTATCCCGGGTCGGGACTTCGGGCAAATGGTCAACCGTTTACGTACACCACATTGTCGTATGAAGGTAGGTATGCACCGAAGGAAAAATTGATTGAAATAAACGGGAGAAGACAAACCATTGATCCCGTTTTTCCCATTTTGCGATATCGGGTGGAGCAGTCGATTAGCGCCTGGTCGCCCGATCCGGGTCAGTTTTTTCGCGCCGAGGTTCAGTTTGACCACGAGCACCGAGGATTTGGTTGGGGCATACTTTCCTACCGAATAAAAGGGGGTTGGACGGAAGGTTTAATGCCATACAGTTATTACTTCACCCCCGGGGCAAACGCCTTCCCCAGAGATGGTTGGTTTAACTATGCGCTATTGGGAGATCCCTTTTCGTGGGAAACACTGGGATTTAACGAAATCCTGTTTCAGCAATATTTCTCTACCGTTGTGCGATGGAATCTCGAAAAATTACCCTTCCGCAGAAATCGACACTTCCCGGATTTTGCCTTGGTAGGAAAAGCTATGATGGGGCAACCCACAAATTATACCCGTCATTTTGGACTTTCCATTGAGACGCCAAAAGGCCCATTGCTGGAATCTGGTGTGGAATTGTTAGATATTTACAACAATTTTGGTTTGGGTTTTTATTATCGTATCGACGACAACATCGGCAATCCTTTTGACGTTCGTTATGTCATCAAATTACGCATTCAGTAAAAATCTATAAAAGAGTCTGCTCTAAAAAGTCCCTTTCTGCCAAAATCTTCCTTGTCGGTAGATTTTTGAATCCTCACTAACAGCTGGTTAGCTCCGGTTCAAAAATCCCCTCCGCGTCGATTTTGATTGAAATCATCCTTTTTAGAGTGGACTC
>JAFIEY010000250.1 GCA_020832345.1 Cryomorphaceae bacterium
CAACATTCGCGAAAGAGACGAACGCTACCATTTCCGCGAATTTAGCCCCAAACCGGATAGTACAAACCCGGTTATTCCATGAGCCATGAAAAGATTCCTTAACCTCACGCTTGCAACCATCATCTTGTTTGCTTGCAAAAAAGAAAATCGGGATGATGAACTGCATCTCCAACAAACACCCTACCTTGGTGATGAACTGCGAATTGATGGGTTTTATTACCAGACGACTAATGATGGAGAATACACTCAAGTATTTTTTCTGCACAGAAATGGTGTCCTGCAAGGTGGGTTTTCATACAGCGGAAATGACTGGGAGCAAAAACTTAAATCCGATATTGAATCAGGAGAATATCATGACTTAACGTTAAGATACAAAACCAGTTGGGGTTTATTCGAAATTGAAGACAGCCTCATTCTTTACGAAAAGTGGTATTCTGGAACACCCGGCCCAAGAATCACTGCTGCGCGAGAAGGCAAAATCCTCAACGACACCACATTCCATATCCAATGGGCATTTTACTTTGATAACGGCCAACGTGTCAACATTCGCGAAAGAGACGAACGCTATCATTTTCGCGAATTTAGCCCCAAACCGGATAGCACCAATCCATTTATTCCTTAAGTCCACTCCAAAAAGTATGATTTCATTCATAATCAACGCGGAGAGGATTTTTGAACCTGAGGTAATTAGCTGTTTGTGAAAATTCAAAAACCTACCGACAAGGATGATTTTGGCAGAAAGGGGCTTTTTGCAGCAAACTCTCACATTTCAAAAATATTGTCAAAGGTTCTTTCAGTTTTTATGGCTATTGTATCGCTTACAAATACATATTGCACATCGTCCTGTTTTAAGATGGGTATAAATATCGGATGATTATTGGAATGGAAAACCTCAAGGTGATGATGAGCGATAAATGTGTTGTTCGGGTACATATAAGTAACCGAGGACGTGAAAGCGCCAGGGATGGAAGCGGTAGCCCGGTGGCAATGCGGCCTTACAACGCTGTGGGCGGCGGAGGCTGTGACGTTAGGAGCCAGCCCCCGTACGCACCAGCGATGTAGGCCGCAGTGCTGCCGGCTATAGCGGACAGCCCGGTGACACCCCCTTCCAATGGGTTTAATTTGTGCAAGATGTTTTAATGGGGGTGGCGGGCGCCCAAATCATGATGAGGGGGTTGGACCGGTAACTTTTCTTCGAATATGACGAAGCAAGGGGATTATGAATAGGTAATTGGTTAATAACAATACAGTTGATGGTAATATCCAGGCAAATGCTAAATAGATGAGAAATTCCCATTGGGGAGGATTTCCGTCTAAATGATTGTTGAATATACTCGCTGACAATACAATGGTGAAAATGACGGAAATGGTCAAGGACCAGGGGTTAGATATGGTGACGATCAGGTTGTTTTCTTTTAGTTTGATTATTACATCGTTGTCGAAAACACCATCATAAAAAAGTGATTTCTTTTGTACGACTAATTTCCCTCGGGATTCGATGGTGATTTTACGCCCTTTGATTGTTCCCTTTAAGCTGTTAAATATGGCACCGGAATCCGGGGAGGAAATGGGGATCTTGTGACGAATGTAAAATGGAAACATGGGTGGCGCCAGTTACTGGTTTACGATATTTCCTGAAGCGATGCTCTGGTGGCGTTATAGGTGGCGATAAACTCGTCAACGATTTCAGCTACGGGTTTTATATCGCGTATGCGACTGCTGACCTGTCCGATTTCCAATTCGCCTTCTTCGAGGTTACCCTCAAACATGCCTTTTTTGGCCCGTCCTCTTCCCAATAGGGTTTTGAGTTCTTCTACATCGGCACAGCGCTGGTAATGGGCCTGTACATCTTCGAAAAACTTGTTTCTGATCAACCGTACAGGGGTTATTTCTTTGAGTGTAAGAATGGTACTCCCCTCCCCTGCTTTTATCACCTCATCTTTGAATGCCTGATGGGCGGAGCTTTCGGCACTGGCCACAAATCTGGATCCGACCTGAACAGCATCGGCCCCTAAGGCCATGGCGGCCAACATGGATCTGCCATCGCCAATTCCTCCCGCTGCGATAAGGGGGATATCAATGGCGTCGCGGACTTCGGGAATCAAGCACATGGTAGTGGTCTCTTCTCTTCCGTTGTGACCACCGGCTTCAAAGCCCTCCGCAACAACGGCATCAACTCCGGCTGCCACAGCTTTTTGTGCAAATTTGGCGCTACTCACCACGTGCACTACCGTGATTCCATTGGACTTGAGGTGTTCTGTCCACGTACGCGGATTTCCCGCCGATGTAAATACGATTTTTACATCTTCCTCCAAAATGGTTTGAATATGGGTTTCAATATCTGGATACAACAGTGGGAGATTTACGCCAAAGGGTTTATCTGTTGCCAGTTTGCATTTTTGTATGTGGGTTCGCAGTACGTCGGGATACATGCTACCGGCGCCTATGATGCCCAAAATACCGGCATTGGCAGATGCCGCCGCCAGTTCCCAACCACTACACCAAATCATTCCGGCTTGTACTATTGGGTATTTGATGTTGAATAATTGACAAATGGGATTGTTTTGCATGGTTTTATTTTGATTTGATAAATGATTGAATTACTGCACCTTCCCGACCGTATAAATAAACCAAATATTTTCCAATCGGCAATTTTTCCAGTGATAACTGAATCTCCGTGGAAATTTGTGGCAGTGGTTGTTCTAAAACCACATTTCCGACAAGGTCAAAAATGCGCAATTGCTCAAAATGCGCTGATTGATCCCAGGATAGGTTGATAAATGACTCGGCGGGATTGGGATACATTGATACTCGATGATTCACTGAATATTCGTCGGTGGAAACCACATTGTGGTACGCGATGGAAAAATCCGGAATTCCGTACCCCATTAAGGTGTCGGGTGTGAAATACAGATGTGCGGACTGCAAAATGGTTTGACGTATGTTTTCAGTACTGTGATTGGGGTATGCTTGTCGCAAACATGCGGCGAAACCGGCTATGATAGGTGCCGAAAATGATGTGCCATTACCTTGGTTAGGGAAGCCATTGGTGCCAACGTAATATGCCTGGTCGCCCATGGCCATGACGTCTGGCTTTATCCGTCCATCTACGGTAGGCCCCAAGGATGAGAAATTGGCGCGAGAACCATCTACAGTGACGGCGCCAACTGTAAGGATACTGTCGGCATCTGCGGGTTTTAGGATTTTTTCCCAAGCTCCTGAACCGGCATTCCCGGCAGAATTTACGACCAGAATTCCCTTTTGGGCGGCAAAAACCGCAGCCTGGGTCACTACGCCAATTTGTCCGTCTAAATCGGCAGTTGTATAGGAATTCTCCCCGGGATCAAAAGTGGAGTATCCCAAACTCGAATTGATGATGTCCACACCAAGGCTATCACTTACTTCTGCGGCGGCCAACCAGTTATATTCTTCGGCATTAACCTCTACGATTTCATCTTCGGTCATAAATAACCAATAATCGGCCCTAGGTGCGGATCCGACAAAAATACCTTCCTGAAAACCGGCCATTATGGAAAGCACATGGGTTCCGTGCGAACCGCGCTGATAAATATTGCTGTCTTGCAGCACAAAACTATATGTGCCTTTGAGTCTTCCCTGCATGCGAAGGCTATCAAAAGCCGGAATATTTTGGGCATTGTGATAGCCTCCGTCAAAAACAGCGATCAACACATTTTCTCCGGCCAATCCGCGATCGTGCAAATAGTCGCCGTTGACCATTCGGAATTGTGTTGTGGTTGAACCGTAGGCAAAATCAGCATCGTCCTCTTCGGGTATATCAGAAAACACAGCTCTATAGTTTTGCTTTTTTTCTACCCGATTGACAAAATCATACTTGGTAATGGATTCGGGGTTTTGGGTGGAAACCAATAAAGCATTTAGCCATTTACTTATCATCACAATCTCATGGCCATCTTCGCGAATTGCACTGGTCCAAGCTTGGGGAATCCGCAGGTCGCTGGGGTTTATATCTATTCCCAAACGCGCTTTTCGTTCTACAGCCCGTGGCGAAAACAAATCGAAGGGGTTGGAGAAATCATCTGCTATTGTTGGTTTATCATTTAAATACACCCAAAACAAAGTCTCAGATTGTCCGGCAGCAGTAAAGGAAAACACGGAAAATAGAAGGATCAAAACCCGAATAAAAATGGGCTTACTATAAAGTTCCGGTATAGAATATTTGTGTTTACGTTTTTCCATTATTTTAGTTTTCTACGGCATGATAACCCCACTGCACAGCAATACACCATCATCGTTGTAACAAGCAGCAAATTGCCCCGGCGTTACAGCTTTTTGACTGTTTTCAAACCACAACGCCAATTGGCCATTTTTGCGCATTAGGGTCGCTTTTTTTAAAGCTTGTCTGTATCGAATACGCGCCAACACGGCCATTTGTTCGCCCTCCGCCAGCTCAACCACACCTCCTGGCCAGTTTTCAGAACCCGGCTCAAACACCAGTCCGTGACGAAGCAAAGCGGGATGATTTTCACCCTCGGCCACAAACACAATGTTTTGCAAGGTATCTAAACCTACCACAAACAGGGGAATTGCCCGTCCGCCAATGCCCAGTCCTTTTCTTTGTCCGACCGTAAAAAAATGTGCACCTTGATGTTCTCCAATTTTCGTTGCCTGTTCTAATGGCCAATTTGGTTGATGGTAACAGCTCGGTTCGTCGATATGATGTCCATTGGGGAAATATGGAAATGCGCTGGGTAATTCATACACAGCACCGGTTTTGGTTTGCAGTTGTTGTTGTAAAAACACAGGCAACTTGACCTTACCTACAAAACAAAGGCCTTGAGAATCTTTTTTCTTGGCCGTTGGCAGGCCAGCTTTTTCTGCCCGCAATCGCACCTCATCTTTTTGCATTTCACCAATGGGAAATAGCGCCTTCGAAAGTTGTTCTTGGGTTACTTGACAAAGGAAATAACTTTGATCCTTATTCGCATCCAGTCCGGCCAACAACTGATGAGACCCGTCGGGAAGGGTTTTTTTTCTGCAATAATGCCCGGTAGCTACAAAATCGGCCTTGAGTTGCATGGCCATTTCCAAAAAAGCATCAAACTTAATTTCCCGATTGCAGAGTACATCGGGGTTTGGCGTTCTACCCCGCTTGTATTCCGCAAACATATAATCCACAATACGCGATTTGTATTCCGCACTAAAGTCCATTACTTGAAACGGAATTTCGAGATGTTCAGCCACCAACAATGCATCGTTGCTATCTTCAATCCACGGACATTCATTGTTGATGGTCACCGATTCGTCATTCCAATTCCGCATATATACACCAATGACCTCGTGGCCTTGTTCTTTGAGCAACAAAGCCGCCACAGAGCTATCCACACCACCCGAAAGTCCTACCACTACTCTGGCCATATCAGTATTTTTGTTCTTTGATCAGTTTTCCATGGCGATAAATTTCCTTTCTTTCTGGTCGTCCATCGTCGTTGAAGTAAATCCAATTTTCGTGTTTTAATCCGTTGGCGTAGTTGCCCACAGCCATTTTTTTACCGTGAAAAGTAAAGATCCGGACTTCTCCATGCATTTGGTCATTTGCGTAGGTGCCCTTAATATGGACTTTTCCATTTTCATAATACTGGGTGAAGGGGCCATTTTTTTCACCATTTTCGTAGTGGACACTTTCCAAAACCTTTCCATCTTCATAGTAGGTAATTTTTCTACCGTGCAACACACCCATTTTATATTCTTCCCGGGAGATGACATTGAAGTGTCGATCGTAAAACGTCCAAACACTATCCTTTTCTCCTTTTTTGTAAAGACCTTCAGCAATCACTTCACCTTTATTTGTGTATTGAACACTGTAGCATACACCGGTGGTACCTCTAAATACATTTTCCGTAAAGAGTTTACCAGTGGGGAAATAATAACGAAAAGTACCGACGGGGATATCGTCTTTAAATTGACCTTCGTAGCGGACTATTTTTCCATCCTTGTGATATTTTTTCCATGCGCCCTGTTTGCGCCCCTTATCATCTATACGGTTCAATTGCGCAATGGCAGCGTGAGAGAACAAGAAAATCAATAGCAGAGAAGTACCGCGTAAAATCCTCACTCCAAGTGTTTTAGCTTGTTTTGTTTGCATGGAAAGGTCATTTTTTAAGTGATTTGCGAAAATACAGCACAAAGAATGTTTTTGTCGCAAAACTTTTTTGGTTAAATTCAATTTTAGTCGCATCTTTGCCGCTCATTTAAAAACACCGTGTGCAGGTGGGAAGGCTACTGATTTTCAGCAGATCGAGAACACCACACACCATGTTAGTTAACCGGGTTTAGGACCCTTTTAAAACAATTAACGTATGCCAGTACGAATTCGTCTGCAAAGACATGGTCGCAAAAGCTACGCCTTTTTTCACATTGTAGCAGCCGACGGCCGCGCACCTCGTGATGGTCGTTTCATCGAAAAAATCGGTGTTTACAACCCTAACACAAATCCTGCCACCATCGATCTCGATTTTGATTCAGCATTGAGATGGTTGCAAAATGGCGCTCAACCATCAGACACTTGTCGTGCGATTTTATCGTACAAAGGTGTGATGCACAAGCACCACTTATTGAAAGGTGTTGCAAAAGGTGCACATACTGAGGAAGAAGCCGAAGCCAAATTTCAAGCGTGGATGGAGTCTAAACACGGCGCCATTGAAGGAAAAAAATCCACACTCGCTGAAATGGCCGCAAAAGAACAGGCAGATCGTTTGGAAGCTGAGCGCAAGCGCAATGAAGAGCGTGCTGCTGCATTAGCTGCTAAAGAAGCCGAAGCTAAAGCTGCAAGCGAAGCTGAAAACGCACCCGAAGTAGAAGAAACTACAGAAGGTGAAGCCAAGACCGAAGCTTAATTCAATCCCGATTCGTCATTATGCGTAAAGAAGACTGTTTTTTGCTTGGGAAAATTTCCAGAAAATACAGTTTTAAAGGTGAAATCATTGCACGCTTTGATGTCGATCAAATTGAAGCTTACAAAGAACTGGAATCAGTTTTCCTCGAAATTCGGGGTGAACTGGTTCCTTTTTTTATTGAGAAAATTGCCCTTCTTCCCAAGGGTGTCCGAATAAAATTGGAGGATATCAACGACGAATTGGAGGCCGACCGAATCATCGGTGCAAATATTTACCTCCACGAATCCATGCTACCGGAAAAATCGGAATCGGAGTTGTTTTTACACGAGATCATCGGTTTTGACGTAAAGGATACCAAATCGGGATTTTTGGGCAAACTCTCCTCGGTAATTGAAGGTGTTCAGGATGTGCTTGAAGTGGAGCACCCGTCTGGAAAATTCATTTACATCCCCTGGGTGGATGAAGTCATCGTCATGGGAATCGATCGGGAGAAGAAAACCATTGAGACAGAATGCCCCGAAGGATTGGTCGAACTTTATTTGGTATAGTTTCCGGTTCTTTCTGCAAAACAGTTGTGTTTTTCGTCATTTAGGAACTATCTTTACTGTTCCTATAAAAAAGATATGAATTATTGTTCACATTGCGGAAAAGACGTACTCAAACAAATGATTCCCAAAGGGGATAATCGAAAGCGTTTGGTGTGTCAAAACTGCGGAACCATTCATTATTCCAACCCCAATATGGTGGTTGGCTGTCTGCCTGTATATGGGGATAAGGTTCTATTGGCCAAACGTTCGATTGAACCCCGAAAAGGATTCTGGAATTTACCTTGTGGTTTTTTAGAAAACGGTGAAACGGTAGAACAGGGAGCACTCCGCGAGGTCAAAGAAGAAACCGGTATTGATGTTACCCTTCTTCATCTCCACACCGTATATAACCTACCCCATGCCCAGCAAGTTTATTTAATTTTTTTGGCAAAAATGACCAACCTCGATTTCCATCCAACCGAGGAAAGCGAAGAAGTGGCGCTCTTTCCCTTCGACCAAATTCCGTGGAAAGAAATGGCTTTTTCGTCCAGTGCCTTTGCCATCAAAAAATACATGCTCGATAAAGGTAAAAATTCTGAAACGCATTTTGGCGTTTTTTATAGAGAAGAGAAGTGAATTTCAATTGGGAATGTTGATCAACTGAACGACTTTCGGTATTCGTGGAAGTTTCGAAAAATCGAGAAAAGTTGACAGTTGACAATGTGGGCGACGAACTATTTTCGGTTTTTGTAGAGATTACGAGAGCCCGAAACCATTGGGTCGTCGTTTTTTTATCAATCACAACATACAGAATCAACCCCGTAGGGGTGTTGATGATTATAATAGCACTGTTTTCTAAAAATGTTCATCCCTACTGTGTATGTTGATTCCGAAAAAACGTTTCACAGCCTAACTGCCTCTCTATAATCATGTTCACCCCTACGGGGTTTGTTGGTGCGTTGAAATCATTGTGTTCTTCCTCTCTATAATCACGGTCACCCCTACGGGGTTTGTTGGTGCGTTGAAATCATTGTGTTCTATAATCATGTTCACCCCTACGGGGTTTGTTGGTGCGTTGAGATCATTGGATTCCACAACGCTTACGTTGCAACATAACCCCGTAGGGGTGCTGATGATTATAACAAAACACCCAACCCCCGACTTC
>JAFIEY010000002.1 GCA_020832345.1 Cryomorphaceae bacterium
TACCGGACATATTGAGGATGAGGAGACAGGGTTGACGTATGCCGGGGCAAGGTATTACCCGGCGAGGGAGAGTCAGTGGTTGAGTGTGGATCCGTTGGCGGAGCATTTCCCGAGTTGGACACCGTATCATTATGTGCATAATAATCCGGTGAATTTGGTTGATCCGGATGGGAGAAATGCTGTTGATGAGGTTAAAGGAAAGCATGAACCCTGCCCATTTACTCCCGTTGAAGATAATACCCAAAAAAATAATAGTAATTGGTTTAATCAAATGGGAAGGTGGATTTCAAAACAAATTACAGGAAAGGGAAAGTTGTCCAATCCAGCACCTCAATTTGAGTTTGTTGATGAAAATGAACGTTCAGTTAGTCTTTCTGAACGAAATGGAGCCCCAACTAATGCAAATTATGAGTTTCCAAGAATGGGAAGGAATGAAGTAGCTCGGGTGAATTATGACATGTTTAATGTTCCTGATGCTATTGTTGTAACCTATAACGACCAAGAAATACTTAATTCTAATGGCCCAGTATCGGGAACAGGAAGTTCAAATGCACTAATTCCTGCCACTAGACGAAGATTGGGGGTTTTTGTAACTCCTCAACCTCAACGAGGAACAAATGAAAGTTCTTGGTATAATGTTGATTTAACTTTTACTACTGGTCCAACCGTGTTTAGGAAATCAACCCGTATGGCATTTTTTGGTTTAATACCAATATCAAAAATAGATAGAATAACTGGAGACATGGCAGAAAGGTTAATTTCAGAAGGACGAGCACAACGTGGAACTAACTTTCAACAAAAATGGAATCGTAGAAATCCTTTAAGACTGAAAAAGCTATGATGAAACCTTCACATACACTTCGTTTTATAGACAGAAAAATGTTGAAATGTAGTAGGTTGCCCGACCGTTAATAAAAAATTTTTGACAGAAACATCTTGACGTCTAATAGCCGAGACAAAGTGGAATTATTTTTTAACCATAAAATTTATTTGACCCTATTAGTTTTATGCTGAGTATTTGGGTTAATTGTATTTACAAAAAACTAATGAAAACTACACGAACAATGCTTGACACAAAGGACGACGATCAACGTATAGATTCTTTAGACAATTAAAAATAATTTTGAACGAATGAAATTTATTCTCTTTTTCATCCTTTTGCTTTCAGGAATCAATTCCTATTCCCAATTTAATATAGATGCGGTGGTTCAAACTGACACATCGGTTTCATATTTCACCAAGCTTATAAAAGAAGAAAAAAGTGATCCCATTTGGTATTTTGGACGGTCGTATGCTTATGCATCTAAAGGAAAATATAGCAAGGCAAGGCAAGATCTCAAAAGAGGTCTTAAACTTTATGGAGAACCAAATGACACCCTATTTGATTATCAAGCAAAGCTTTACGCCCTGTCTGGAAAATATAAAAAAGCCTTATCTTTTGCTAAAGAGGTGGTTTCAATGCGACCGGATAATCCGTTTTACCATTTGCTAATTGGTGAGATATATTCGCTAAAAGGGGATTCTAAAAAAGCCATTTTACAGTTTGACTCTGTTGCTCAAAAATTTCCAAACTTTCCAAATGTTTATTTTCAAAGAGGTCGAGAGCATAAAAGGTTATTTGCACATGACTCTGTGATTGTTTATCATGATTTTAAGAAAGCAATGGTTTTAGCCCTAAACGATACTCAGGAGGTAGTCCATGATGCAATCTTTAATTTGGCAATATATTTTATTTCCAATAACAACTATGACTCAGCTACAAGTTATTATAATCTGTTAATTCAACTTGATTCAAATAATTTTCATTTATATAATTTAGGATTTTTTTTGGGGGAATCATATTTTTATAATAAGAATTATGTGTTAGCAAAACAGTATCACGAAAAATCCTTATTTCAAGATAATGAAAAATTAGCAAGAAGCTTGTATATGATTGGGCGTTGTTTTGAGCATTTAAAATCCTATGATTCTGCAATTTTCCATTATGAATATTCCCTTGAAATTGGAGATAAAAGTATTGATCGTTTTTCAACGCTACGCAAAGGAATTAGCTGTTATTATGGAGGATATCATGATATTGCATTGAAGGATTTAAATCGAGCAATAAAGAAATGGCATAAGGACAACCATGAGCCATACTATTACCTAGGAATGATTGCTTTAGCTGAAGGAGATCCATTTAAAGCTTGTAATTATTTTTATGAGGCAATGAGATTAGACGATTTTAATAATGAAAATTTAAGTAAGAAAATTAAAGCAGGGTTAAAAAAGTGTGATGAAACCCACCTGAGAAAATGATTGCCAAACAGAAATACGATCAAATTAATTAATATTGACAAATATGAAAAGCAGGCTGCTTATTTTACTTTTTTTCTTACTGCCAAATTTGGAGCACATTTTAAGAATAATTTTTTCTTTAATGGAAAAAGAGTGTATTTGGCTTATGTTTATGTAGGGTTCGTTTTTATAGCCCACTTAACCATAACATTTGGGCGGATTGCGTCAGGCAGAACTAGTGGCGAAATAGAAGGAAACAAAATGCAAATTACAATTTCATTTAAAAGAAAAAATGATGTTGGTAGTTATATTGAAACCATGTGTCATGAATCTTTTCTACATGCAGATAAATATTCAGTTGATTTTTCACATAATGGAAAAATTGATTTTTCTGCTGGAATAGATAGGGATATTGTAGATTCTAATAAGTTTACCTACTCATCATTCAATAGTAAAGTTGGTGATATTCATCATTGGCAAGAAAGAAGAGATAGGGTTCTAGAGCAAAAAGGAGTGCCAATAATGCAGAAATACTATAGAAGTATAGGCTTGACAAAAAGTCGAGAAGAAATTATTCAATCATTCTATAGTTATAGTGATTGATTAACATTAATCCTGCACTACAAACTATTTTTGAAACCAATGAGAGAAATTAAGTTCATGGCGTCCATTCAGTTACTAAAAAGCATTTTTAAATAATGAAATCCACATTAGAACAGGGCTTCTCTAACATAAAGACGATCAAAAGTGGGTTTCCTCGCATAGGTGGGGCAAGCTATTAGACCATTTAAAAATCATTTTGTACTTATGAAAATATTATTTTTTGTTTTGTTGTTTTTTTTATTTGGATGTAAACAAAACAATATCGCAGAGTTAACTTATGGAGGCAGTGTAATTGAGATAGACCGAAACGGGCACAAAGACCTATTTTTCTGGGTTGTTATGAAGAAATTTCAATGGATTGTTTTGTTGGCAATCTCGTTGTCATGTGAAAATCCAAAGAGCAATCAATATCATGAATTAATTGAGTATGATGATTTGGAGGGGAGTGATTCTGCACTTTTTTTGAACGTGGATTTCCATGATGAAATAGTTCGATTTTTAGATGAAATGGCTCCAAGAGGTATAAATGATTCCATTGTATTTGTTGTGGGGTTTTCCACTAAAAATGAGCACATTTCAAATCCGAATAATGATACTGTTGTATTATTTTCTATTCATATTTGTGACACCGAATTTTCAAATTACAAGGGAGTGTTCAAGCTTAATGGTTACCTATTTACTGTTTATGATGATGACGATTTCAGTAGTTTATTTATTCAAAAAAAACATGTAAAATATGTTCCATTTGGCGAGTTATTTTGTTTAGAAATAGATACTATCCCGATGAAGTTTTTTAAAGTGCAATCAGGAATGCTGTTCAATATTTTATATACAAAGAAGCCTTGATGGCCTAGCGCAGTCTTACTCTATCTAAACGCAGTCTTGCCCGGAGACCCCTCTTATTTCATTTGAAAACCCCTTAGAAATTTCGAAGGATATTGATTTAAAGAGGGTGTATAAAGGTGCGAGATTTGTATGGTGGACTATAGTTTACTGGGCTCGAACCATAAAGTACAGAATTACTTGTAATGTCCTTTGGCAGAGTGGATAAGTATTTTATCCTGGATTACTTCGTAAACGAGTCGATGTTCTTTGTCTATTCTCCGTGACCAGCACCCGGCAAGTTCGTGTTTTTAGGGGCTCAGGTTTTCCGATACCTGAAAAGGGATTTTCCTGAATAGCGCGGATCAATTGGGTGATTTTTTTAACGGTGGATTTATTACCGGTTTTTACCCAATGATCCAAATCTTTTTTGATTTCGAGTAGAAAGACTATTTGCATAACGCATCGAGTTCGTCCAGAGTCATTACAGTTCCTTTCCCTTCTTTTAAGTCCTGTCTGCTTTTTTGGATTTTTTCGATAAACTCCGGGTCATACGAACTTTCTTCAGCCATCTCAAACTTGATTTTAAGGGCTTCCATAAATGCTTTTATTACCGTAAGCTCTTTGTTTTTTTTAGGGTGGACGATAAGAGTATTTTAGGCTTTCATAATATTTTAGTCATGTGAAATACAAAGATATGAATTTTTCATCTAATGCATTGAAGAAAAACCTCAGACTAATAGACAACCTAAACAAAAACAAATTTTTGCTTCCCTCGCTCCAATACCAAAAACGTTCCCAAAACCAACTGCCGTTCCTCTCTCACAATCCTCAATAAAGTTTGAGTCTGCTCCAAAAAGTCCATTTCCGCCAAAATCTTTCTCGTCGATAGACTTTTGAATCCTCACTTGCTCCGGTTCAAAAATCCCCTCGATTTTGATTGAAATCATCCTTTTTTGGAGTGGACTCAAGTTTTAGAAACCAAATAGAAACCCCAAAATCCTCAGACTACCAAAAAGGCGCCTTTACATCTGTTTTGGGGTGCCCACTTAGCTTTTCAAGCTGAGAAGGGCCAAAACAGATGTTTAGCGCCGAGTTTTTTAACTTCTCTGCGGAACGGAGTTATGGTGTCAAACTTATAGCTCATTGAGAAACTCACTAAAAGGTTTAGCTTTTTTCTTTCCGAATTTAATTAACAGACCCTTCAGCAGTTAGATATGTGCTTTCATCTTTTTGCAAACGTTCGTCCAAAACGATTTTCAAATCTGACGTAAGTTCAATATCGCTGTTGTCCTCTTCCACAATATATGGTAATAGACCTAGATTTATAGATAGCTTTAATCGAATCCTAAATATCCGTGTTTATTTCCTGTGACTATTTTAAGTGATATTTTGTATGCTTGTCAGGTTTTTTGAAATAGAAAGTGCTAACTGCGGATAAAAAAACCGGAGCGATATCACTCCGGTTTTTTAAATTAAATATGAAAATGCCTTATAGGATAAGCATGGCATCACCATAACTGAGAAAACGGTACTTTTCTTTGATGGCTTCGTTATACGCTTTTTTCAACAAATGATAATCGGTAAACGCTGCGGTCATCATTAGGATGGTGGACTGCGGCGGATGGAAATTGGTCAGCAGGGCATCAGCAATGGTAAAGTCGTGCGGCGGATAGATAAATTTATTCGTCCAGCCGTCAAACTTTTTCAGCTTGTCCTCGGTCGTGATGGAAGATTCCAATGCCCTCATCGTGGTTGTGCCCACAGAAATTATTTTCTTTTTATTGTCGATGGAACGATTGACGATATCTGCTTCTTCTTGTGTGATAATCAATCGCTCAGAATCCATTTTGTGTTTGGAAAGGTCTTCAACTTCAACCGGGCGAAAAGTGCCCAGACCCACGTGCAAAGTGATTTCCGCAATATTTAAGCCTTTGATTTCAAATCGCTTGAGCAATTGCTTGCTGAAGTGTAAACCCGAAACCGGTGCAGCTACGGCACCTTCGTGTTTGGCGAAAATAGTTTGGTAACGATCATCGTCCTCTGCATCGGCTTCCCGATTGAGGTATTTTGGAATTGGGGTTTGCCCAAGACGTTTGAGTTTTTGGCGAAACTCCTCGTACGAACCGTCGAATAAAAAACGCAATGTTCTGCCGCGTGAGGTCGTGTTGTCGATAACTTCGGCTACGAGCGAATCTTCGTCTGTGCCAAAAAATAATTTATTGCCAATGCGAATTTTCCTTGCCGGATCAACCAATACATCCCAAAGACGGGTCTCTTTGTTGAGTTCGCGGAGGAGAAAAACCTCAATACGGGCATTGGTCTTTTCTTTGTAACCGTACATCCGCGCAGGAAATACTTTGGAATTGTTGACGATAAAGCAATCACCTTCTTCAAAGTAATCCACTAAATCAGTGATCATTTTGTGTTCGAATGTTCCGGTCTTGCGATGCACTACCATCATTCGGGCATCGTCGCGATGCGTTGCCGGACGTTCAGCTACCAGTTCTTTGGGTAGTTTGTAGCTGAAGTGCGAGAGTTTCATCTTTTTCATAAAGCTTACGGGCTTTTTTTATTAAGTTTAAACAGCCTGCAAAATTACGACTTTTTTTCGTCATGTCAAGGGATGAATTTAGGGTTTGTTCGAGGCTGATTTGGGTCGTATTTTAGCGAACCAAAATCAACATTTTTTGTTGTTAAACTTATTACGAATTTAATTTTTCTATCGCAATGACTCATTTAAAACCCGGAGATAAAGCCCCTAATTTTAAAGGGAAAGATCAAAATGGAAACCCCATATCCCTCAGTGATTTTCAAGGCAAAAAGTTGGTGGTGTATTTTTACCCCAAAGACGATACACCGGGCTGCACGGCCCAGGCTTGTAATTTGCGCGATAATTACAAAGCCCTCATGGATTCAGGCTACCAGGTTCTGGGCGTAAGTGCCGACAATGAAAAGAAACACCAAAAGTTTATCGATAAATACGATTTGCCTTTCCCCCTTATCGCTGATACCGAGCGCGAGGTAATCAATGCTTTTGGCGTGTGGGGCAAAAAGAAGTTTATGGGACGGGAATACGACGGAATCTACCGCGAAACTTTTGTAATCAATGGCGAAGGCGTTATCGAACAGGTCATTGAAAAAGTAAAAACCAAAGATCATACGGCGCAAATTCTCGAATCGTAGTTGGGTTCAGTTGATATACGGGAAAACGCCTGTGAGTTTGCTCCAAAAAATTTCATTCTGCCAAAATCTTCCTTGTCGATTTTGATTGAAATCTTCCTTTTTGGAGCGGACTCAATCTGGAAAGTATTTTACCGTAAATATAACAGTCTAAATCCGATTTGACTTAACATTCATTTCACAACCTCGTGTACTTTTGCCGGTGGTTTGATGCCCAATATTTTTAGTGGATTCACAAATAGATTTCCGATTCATCAAAACCAATGTCGTTGTGGTTTTGATGAATCAATAATTGATAAATTTTTATAATGGCAGTTTCAAAAGAAGAAGTTTTTAAAGCCCTGAAAAGTGTTGTTGCAGCCGGAACGGATAAAGACATTACCGCTTTGGGTTTGGTGAGAAATATTCAAATTTTCGGTGAAGATGTAGAGGTTGACGTAGAAAGTCCTCAACCTACCCTGCACGCCAGAAAAAAGTTGGAAGTGGATGTTTTAAAGGCAGTTCACGAAAATATCAACCCAAAAATTAAGGTCAAAGTTCGCACGCACATCACGGAGCAACCCGAACAACCCAAATCCAATGAAATCAAGGGAAAACCCATTCCCGGTGTCGAAAATATTATTGCCATTGCTTCGGGAAAGGGCGGTGTTGGGAAATCAACGGTGTCGGCTAACCTGGCTGTGGAATTGGCCAATATGGGATTTAAGGTCGGTTTGGTAGATGCCGATATTTATGGTCCCAGCATGCCCATGATGTTTGATGTGCCCAATGTAAAACCCACAGCCGTTGATATCGACGGAAAAAGTAAAATGCAACCCGTAGAAAATTACGGGGTAAAAATGTTGTCCATCGGTTTTTTCGCCGGTGTTGATCAGGCCGTGGTGTGGAGGGGACCAATGGCTTCCAAGGCCCTCAACCAATTGATTTGGGATGCCCACTGGGGGGAATTGGATTTCTTGCTGATTGATTTGCCACCCGGCACGGGAGACATCCACCTGAGTGTGGTGCAATCCGTTCCGTTAAATGGGGCGGTAATCGTAAGCACGCCGCAAAATGTTGCCCTCAGCGATGCCCGAAAAGGTGTGGGGATGTTTCGCGTACCCAACATCAATGTACCGGTTTTGGGCATCGTAGAGAATATGGCTTATTTTACACCGGAAGAACTCCCCGATAACAAGTATTATATTTTTGGTCGGGAAGGGGCAAAACATTTGGCCGAAGAACTAGAGGTGCCTTTCCTGGGTGAAATTCCCCTGGTTCAAAGTATTCGCGAGGCCGGAGATGTTGGTCGTCCGGCGGTTTTACAAGGCACTACAGTTGCGGCGGAAGCCTTTAGAAATGTCTGTCGCAATATGGTATCCGAATGTGTTAAGCGGAATGAAAGTTTGCCGCCCACGGAGGCGGTTCGGATTACCACCATGGCGGGATGCAGCGCTGTAAAATAATAGCTTTTCGTCAACATCACAAACGTATCGTACTTTTGTCCATCGAGGTCATCAAAGACCGAAATCACATTAATTATGGCAAATCAGGAAATTAAAGATAAGGTAATCAAGGCCTTGGACGAGATAAGACCCTTCCTTCAATCGGATGGTGGAGATATATCTTTGGTGGACATTACGGATGATATGACCGTTGTCGTGAAACTTCACGGAGCGTGTATTGGTTGCAGGGTCAATCAAATGACCTTAAAAAGTGGGGTGGAAATGACCATTAAAAAGTACTTGCCCAACATCAATAAAGTCGTGCAAGAAGGCGCGGTAACCCAAGCGTAAATGAACGAAAAGGCTCCAAAGCTTCTTGAGAAAGCGACCATTTTGTTTGCCGGAGATTCCGGGGATGGGATTCAACTTACCGGTTTTCAGTTTTCGCAAAACACGGCTTTGGAAGGGCAGGACCTCAGCACTTATCCCGATTTTCCCGCAGAAATCCGAGCACCAATTGGAACGGTTTCCGGCGTTTCCGGATTTAGAATTAATTTTGGAAGTCAGCGTATTTTTACCCCCGGCGCCCTTGTCGATGCACTGGTGGCTTTTAATGCAGCAGCCCTCACCAAAAATATTGACCAATTGAGAAACGGCGGAATTCTCATTGTTGATGAATCCGGTTTCTCTAAAAGAAATTTAACCCTAGCCCATATCCCCGAAGACCAAAATCCTTTGGACGATGAAGCTTTGGTCAATAGTTACAAGCTTTTGCGTTTTGATATTACGCAAATGACAAAGGAGGCTCTGGTCGATGTACCTGGTTCTCCAAAAGATAAAACGCGTTCCAAAAACTTTTTTGCCCTCGGACTGATTTACTGGATGTATAGTCGCTCATTACAACAAGGAGAAAAATTAATCGCAGAAAAATTCAAAGCTGGTTCTGTCGCCTTCGACGCCAATATCAAGGCTTTACGTGCAGGTTACCACTTGGGCGAAACCATCGAGGAAACCGCGGTCAGATTTCGGATGGATGCGGCACACCTTGCGCCCGGACGTTATCGCAGTGTCATGGGAAATCAGGCGGTGGCCTTGGCGCTAATTGCTGCTTCGCAAAAGGCCAATTTACCCTTGTTTTACGGCAGTTACCCCATTACGCCCGCTTCCGATATTTTACATGAATTGTCAAAACAAAAACATTTCGGGGTAAAAACATTTCAAGCGGAGGACGAAATTGCCGCCATTACTTCCGCTATTGGAGCCGCTTATGGTGGTGCATTGGCCGTTACCGGTTCTTCTGGTCCAGGCATAGCGCTGAAAGGAGAAGGAATTGGACTCGCAGTAATTTTGGAGCTACCCCTAGTGGTCATCAATGTTCAGCGCGGTGGGCCATCCACAGGTTTGCCCACCAAAACCGAACAAGCTGATTTGAATCAAGCATTGTACGGCAGAAATGGAGAAGCGCCCTTGCCCGTTTTGGCACCGGCTTCTCCCACGGATTGCTTTGATATTACTTATGCGGCGGCCAAAATTGCCGTCGAACACATGACCCCAGTTATGGTGCTTTCGGATGGTTTTTTGGCCAATGGGTCACAACCATGGAAATTTCCCGCAGCCTCGGATTTACCATTGATTTCCCCACCCGTTGCTTCGGAGCATACGGAAGATTACCAACCCTATCGCCGCGACGAAAATTTGGTCCGCAAATGGGGAATTCCGGGTACGGCAGGAATTGAACATCGAATTGGGGGATTGGAGAAGCAAGACATTACAGGAAATATTTCTTACGATGCGGAAAATCATCAAAAGATGGTGAATTTTCGCCAACAAAAAATTGCCAATATCCCGGTTCCCGATTTAGCAATTGAGTGGGGCGATCCTGAAGGCGATGTGCTGGTACTCGGATGGGGATCAACATTTGGTGCCATTCGCGAAGCCGTTATCAACCTGAGAAATGATGGTGTGAAAGTTTCACAGGCACATTTGCGGTATATTTATCCATTGCCGGCTAATTTTGAAGAACTTATTTCAGGGTTTACCCATATCCTAGTACCTGAAATGAATATGGGGCAGCTTTTGGGTTATCTCCGCCGTGAGATTTCCAAACCACTTACACCCCTTCATAAAGTTAAAGGTGTCCCTTTTGCTAGTTTGGAAATAGAAGAAGCAATTCGGCAGCTTTTGAAATGATATGATTTTTAGAAACGCCTATTTTACCACGGGCTTAAATAATCCAAAATCTGAAAACACCTCTACATCAAGTGGTCTTTCCGGGTCAAAGAAATAAGTGCGTTCACAAAATGCCGGCACATTTGGTGGCGGGTGGGGTGGGCCGGTTTGAGGAATTAGCTCAACCACGGTCAATCTATAAATTTTACCTTTTTGATTGGCTTCAAGTAAAATGGATCCTTTGGGAAAAGCGATAGAATCCTCGGGATAAGTTCTACCAAAAATTGCAGTTAGTCCGAAAAAATAAATACTGTCCCGAGTTTCACGGAAATCTTTAAAAGTATATTTCCACAAGCCACAACCTGAATTTGAGTAAGCCGGGGACTTGAAATAATTGTGCGTTATGATGGTCGTTCCGGCTATTCGGGTTTCTCTTTTTCCAAATGGCGGATTTTTTCGCAGTGCAAAACCCTCAATTAGGGAGTCATTTGGAGGACGAGAAATATGATGGAGCGCAATTTCTTTCCGTCGATTTAATTTAAAGGGCTTTTTGTGATCGGTAATGGCATAGCCAAATAGGTGGGTGTCAATAAACCCCCAAGCGTCGTAATAATAGATTACTTTATTGCTGTTTGGTATGGGTTGAGACCATAGAGAAATGTCCCATTGCTCCGATTGATTATTTTTTCTGCTTGTTGTATTTTGCAAAATAAATGTGAGAAGTAAACAGGTGAAAAGCGCATACCACATCCATTTTCGGGTATAATATACCAGTCGGACAACGTGCCACACGTGAAAAAACATGACAATGGGCAGCAAAATAAAAGTCCACCCATAAACACTATTAAGTTCCCAAATGGTGATGTATTGATTATCTAAAAAAACCATTATATAGGCCAATTTGCTGAACCGTGCCAGCGCAATTAAGATTAACCAAAAAAATACCATTATATAAGATCTGGCATACGCCTTGTACCTGGGATCTTTTTGTGAATGATGATAAAAATTCCCCATCCAAATCCAAATGGCAAGAGACAGTCCGAGTACTGAGGCTAAAAGGGAAAGGAAAAACCGAAAAAAAACCTCTCGATGCTCAATGGTTTCGATTTCATAAATCCCAGAGATCACCAAAAAATAGGATTCTTTGGTATGATGGAAGGCCAGTGAAATAACAATAGCGGAGAAAACGCCTGAAATAATACCTGCCCAAAACCTAAATCGTCCGATTTGTGCAATGCTTATTCGGGGTTTTTTTAAGGAAATTGGCGGCATTATTTGAGGTAAATAGAAAGCATAAAGATACAGGATATTTTGAGTCTGCACCAAAAAGTCTCTTCCTGCCAAAATCTTCCTTGTCTGTAGATTTTTGGATCGTCATTTACAAATAGTTATATCCGGTTCAAAAATCCCCTCCGCGTTGATTTTGATTGAAATCATCTTTTTTTGCGTGGACTTTATTTTTAATTTTTCAGCGAAAATGAATTACAATCGTCCAGCCATTTTCCAAAACCTTGTCATTAAAAGAATTGCGGATATGGTGAGTCCGCCAGCCAGTGCATACCATATACCCATAGCCCCCAAGGCAGTGTATTGGGAAAGAAAATAGGCCGTGGGCAAGGTGATTATCCAGTATGCGACAAAGGTGATTAGGGTTGGAATTTTGACATCGGTAAAGCCGCGAAGGGCTCCAAGGCCTACGGCTTGTAATCCGTCTGAAAGTTGGAAAAAAACCGCCACAATCACCATGCTTCCCGCTAGCGCCAATACTTCCGGATCATCGGCGTAAAATCCGGTAAGGGTTTGGCGAAAAAACAATAAGATCAATCCGGTGAAACTCATCCAAACCACTGTCATGGTAAAAATCGACCTGGCGGCCATTCGGAGGTTTTTAGGATCCCGCCGACCAAGTTGATTGCCAATTCGCACCGCCGCTGCTGCACCTAATCCCGTAGCGGCCATATAACTGATGGATGCCAGGTTGATCGCAATTTGGTGTGCCGCCAACGCTTGGGCGCTAATTAATCCGGCGAAAATGGCTGCGGTTGAAAAGGCACTGACCTCAAAAATGTATTGCAATCCAGAGGGCAGCCCAATGGCCAACAATTTTTTGACCACCACTTTAGAAAAATGAAATTGCAATAGGGAAATAAATTGGAGCTTTCGTTTGCGCCGCACATAAACCCACATTACCAGAAACATGAGCATTCGGGAAATTAGCGTAGCCCAACCGGCGCCGATTAAACCGAGTTTTGGAAATCCAAAGTGTCCGAAAATCAGAAGGTAGTTGAGAATTACATTGAGGATATTGCAGCCCACACTAATGATCATGGCCGATTTTGTATCGGAATACCCTTCCGCAAATTGCTTAAAGGTCATAAACATCATCAGGGGAATGATGGAAGAAGAAAGTACAATATAATAAGGTGTGGTAATGGGAATGAGCTGAGGATCCTGACCAAAATATGGGAGCAGAGGAATGACCGCGAGCAACGACAAGAATAAAAGGACGGAGATGCACAAATACACATAAAAACCATGGTGTAAAAGTTTGCCCTGTAAATGGGTTTTGCGCATACCGTCGGCGTTGGCCACCAGTGGTGTTATGCCGAAGGTAACGCCCAAACCAAAAACCATAAAGATGGAGAAAATCGAATTCGCCAAGGCTACACCCGCCAAAGGCAATGTCCCCAAAGCCCCCACCATCATACTGTCGGCAACACCAACCATAACGTGGCCTAGCTGGCCAATCATCACGGGTACAGCAAGTTTAATGTTTGTTGCGTAGTGTTCTTTTGTTGTCATAATTGGTTGGCAAAGGTATCTTGGCCATTCCATTTGCGACAATTAATATTGTACCTTTGCCCCAAATAAAAATTTAATTTAGAAGCGAAGATTATGGATGCCACCCGACTTACACGCCTTACGCAATTGATTTCACAGGAACTCGGTGTAATATTTCAACGATTATCACAAAATCATTTTCGCGGAACCCTAATTAGTGTCACCAAAGTGCGCATCAGTCCGGATTTGTCGGTGGGCAGGGTATATTTAAGTGTATTCCCTTCCAAGCAGGCGCAAGAAATACTGGACAGTATTAAATCCAATCAGGGACTCATCAAAAGAGAACTGGGAGAAGTCATGCGCAATCAACTTCGGAAAATGCCCGATTTCTCATATTTTGTGGATGATTCTCTGGATTACGAGGAAAACATCGATAAACTTCTTCGCGGTGAAGGAGATAATCCAATTGCCTGATTTTTTCTAATGGGCTTTTGCGAGCATTATTAAAATAACCATACTTATCCAATCCATGAATTTACCCTATTTTATTGCACGAAGGTATTTTTTTTCACGCCATAGTACCACGGCAGTAAACATTTTGGCGGGTATAAGCATTGCGGGTTTGGTGGTGGGAACAGCTGCCCTCTTGGTCATACTCTCTGCATTTAACGGACTGGAGGATTTGGTCAAAGGTTTTTATGCCTCCTTTGATCCCGACATTAAAGTTGAAGCTCGAATAGGAAAAAACTTCACCTACGACGATGCGCTGCTCGACCCCATTGCAGATTGGGAAGAGGTGGCTACGGTGAGTAAGGTTTTGGAAGAGCGGGTGCTTCTACGGTATCGCGAACAGGAATTCATCGCAACGGTAAAGGGTGTCGATTCGCTCTATCATCACGCAACCGGAATTGCAGATGCGATCTATCGCGGAGAATACAAAACCGGTTACCCCGATGCGGTTATAGGAATCGGGGTGGCATGGCATCTGGGGCTGAGCTACGTAGGTCGCTCAGAATCGGTGCAAATGTACGTGCCCAAAGCCTCCGCCCGGAATTTGCTTCAACCCGACCGGGCGTTTAATCAGGATGTGGTTTACGCTGCCGGACTTTTTGCCGTTCAACCCGAATTTGACGTTCGCTATATCTTGGGAGATCTCAGCCGAATTCAACGCATGAGCGATCAGGAAAACACGGTGAGTTCATTGGATATTAGACTTCAGAATAATGTCCGACTTCGCCGTTTTGTGGAAAAGTTGCAAAATTATTTGGGCGATGATTTTGTTGTACGCGATCGAAATGACCAGCAAGCGGCTTTTTTCAAAGTGATGCGAGCGGAAGGTTTAGTGACCTACCTCGTTTTTACCCTCATACTACTCATTTCATCATTTACACTTTTTGGCGCCTTGAGCATGATGATTCTCGACAAGAAAAAAGACATTCACACCCTTTGGATATTGGGTATGCCGAAAAGGAAATTGAGAAAATTGTTCTTTTCTGAAGGACTACTGGTCACGGTTGTGGGCGCTGTTACGGGTATTATCCTTGGCGGAATCATCGTTGTCCTTCAGCATTATTTTGGTTTGGTTTCGATGGGATCGGGTTATGTGGTAGATTCTTATCCGGTGAGATTAACCGTATTGGATGTGCTGAAGGTATTGATCACCGTATTGGTCATCGGTGTGTTTATCAGTTATGTGGCCGGAAGGAGAATGAAAATTGGGCAATTGAAGTCCGTATGACTTTCAAGGTTGAGTCCACTCCAAAAAGGATGATTTTGGCAGAAAGGGACTTTTTGGAGCAGACTTAAGGTTTGCGACTTTACCTAATAAAAAAAGCCCCACGAAAATCCGCGAGGCAATAAGACTATTCAGTAATTTGAGGCTCTAACCGTAAATCATTTGACTCTCGTCCGCGAAAGTCAAGTCTTTTTTCTTTACGTTGGAGTTCACGCATCTTACGTTCAACTATTTTTCTTTGTTTCGGCGTGAGTTCCATTTCTTCATTTGAATCGGGAACTTCAGCTCTGATGCCCTCGGTAGTTTCCGTATTTTCTTTGGGTTTTTCCTGTGCAAAAGCACTTGTAGCGCTCAATCCAAAAAGAATGATGGCTGGTAAAATGATCTTTTTCATGGTGATTAAAGTTTAAGGTTACAAGGGATTAGTTTCAATTTCAATGCCAATTTTTTTTTAGGGGTTTAAAAAGGGGTTTTCAAATACCAAAACACTCTTTTCTGTCAACACAAAAATGTAATTGTCTTCCAAGCGAATTCGGCGAATATCCGTGCCCGGAAGCTGCACTTTACTTTGCTTTGGTCTCTCCAAACTGTGAATTTCCAAAACCCCATCTTTGCGGAAAATCAGATTTTGATTTTTCACTTGAAATCTTTGCAGCCCGGTAATGGGAATGGTTTTTTTGTGGTTCCCGAAAAAATCAAAAACCAGAATCCCGCGTTCGGGACAATTGAGATAAACACCGTTCATATCGCTGACCAGATAGTTTGGCTCAACTTCCATTCCGGCCAACTTTGTTATTATTTGTGATTGAAACTCCACTCTTCGGGTTTCTGTATTAAAACGATGCAAACGATCGGTGGATTGGTCATAGAGCCAAATCATGTTTTGATCGGCGGAGGAAACCAGCTGTATGTCCATAATGCCCAATTGCTCGGGGGAAAAATTAGCCGATGCTCTGTTGAGTTGGTTGTCGATAATCTGAATGATGTTGAAGGGCTTGTACAACACCACCACCGAAAGGGGATTGAAAGCGTCTATATGGGCGATTTCTCCATTTTGCGGATCAGAAAAACGAACGCGTTTTTTTGAGGAAAGTGGTTTGGGATACTTCGTTATTTGGTTTCGCTCCACGATGTATAAAGCCCCGAGATGGTCGGTCGTCATCAAGGCTTCTTTGTCGCGGATTTTAAAAATCGCCAGCGTATCCGGCGGCAAGGTCTGTCCCCAAATTGTGGAAAAACTTAAAATGGTCATGAGGACAAACAATCCTTTGCTACGCCATTTTTCTGTGAATATCGAGTAATTCATTGAGCACATCTCTTTGATTGGATAATCGGGGGACTTTGTGTTGCCCGCCCAGTTTGTTTTTATTTTTCAACCACTGATAAAAAACCCCTTCGTGCGCCTGATGCAGAATTGGTTTTTTTAACGCCATGTTTTTATGTCGCTTGGCCTCGTAGTCGCTATTGAGTGTTTTTAAATGTCGATCCAAAGCTTCCGTGAATACATCCAGGTTTTTTGGTGGACGAGAAAATTCCACAATCCACTCGTGGGCACCGGATTCATTTCCCTCCATAAAAACGGGTGCAGCACTGTATTCTTTTACCAAACAATCGCTTTCTTCGGAAGCCATTTCCAATGCCCTGTCAGCGTTGCCCACCATGAGTTCCTCGCCAAATACATTGATGTGGTGCTTGGTGCGTCCTGCGATTTGAAATCTGTAAGGGCGAGTGGAGGTAAAAGTGATGGTGTCGCCAATATTGTAACGCCAAAGGCCGCCATTGGTCGAAATTATAACCACATAAACCACACCCGTTTCAACTTCTGCAAGTGGTATGATATAATCGTAGGGCGCCTGCATTTTATCCAGGGGAATAAATTCGTAGAAAATCCCGTAGTCCAGCATTAAGAGCATTTCCTTGCTGTTGAGTTGATCCTGAATACCAAAAAATCCTTCACTTGCATTGTAAATTTCCATATAGTGAAAATTGTTTTTATCCGGCATGATGGTGTCAAATTGCCGGCGAAACGGCTCAAAACTAACCCCGCCGTGCAGGTACAATTCGAGGTTTGGCCAAATTTCCTGAATGTTTGAAGCGCCGGTTTTTTTCAAAATGTGATTCATTAAAACCAACATCCATGAGGGAACGCCTGCCAATGATGTTACATCTTCTTTCATGGTGGAATTGGCTATGGCTTCCATTTTAGATTCCCATTCGGGCATCAAACTAATTTCACGTGAAGGCGTAGATCGCAATTCCACCCAAACCGGAAAATTTTCTATCAAAATGGCACTCAAATCTCCGAAGTAGGATTGGTTGTTGATGGAAGAAATTTGCGTGCTTCCACCCAATCTTAGCGAACGCCCTGTGAATATTTTGCTTTCGTTTTTGTTGTTGAAATACAGGGCCAGCATGTCCTTGCCAGCCTTAAAATGGCAATCTTCCAATGCATCACTGCTGAGGGGGATATACTTGCTTTTGGCGTTTGTGGTGCCCGAAGATTTGGCAAACCACCTGATTTCTGAGGGCCATAGAATGTTTTGTTCACCATTGCGAATTCGCTCAATTTCCGGTTCAATTTCTTCATAAGTGACAATGGGAACATCTCTGGCAAAATCGGCGTAATTCTCAATGTTGTCAAATCCATAACGCCTGCCGTATTCCGTTTTTACGGATTTACTAATATTAGAGGCAAGGAGGTTGATTTGCACCTCATCGGGATGTTCCATGAATAGTTCGATTTGACGTATCCGTTTTTTGATTACCCAAACCAGAAAGGAGTTGAAAATATCCGAAAGCATAAGTGTGTTTTATATGGCGGTCAATTAACACCATGTGGTTTTATGTGTGAGTCTGCTCCAAAAAGTCCCATTCTGCTAAAATCTTTCTTTTTGGAGTGGACTCATGTATTTAATCCGCTTGATCTATCTTGCAGGTTTTCACTCCAATAATTGTATAGAGCGGGCAAAAGCTAACCGCACTGGTCAGAATAAAAACAACTGCAACGGCTAAAAGTACGATGGTCAATGTGCCGGAAATCCATCCCAAAAAATATGCGGCGCCAATGGCCAATGCAATCAAAACGCGAATGAGCTTATCCGTAGTACCCATGTTTTTTTTCATGATGTGAATTTTTTTGTTAGGTGTAAAGTTAAGCATCAATATTGATTTGGTGAAAAACTTTGAGTCTGCTCCAAAAAGTCCCTTTCTGTCAAAATCTTCCTTGTCGGCTTATTTTTGAATTGTCACTAACAGCTAGTTAGCTGCGGTTCAAAAATCCCCTCCGCATCGATTTTGATTGAAATCATCCTTTTTGGAGTGGACTCAACTTTCTTTTGGGAGGAAATTTTACGAATTGTTTTTGCAGGGATTTGTTTTGAAGCATTTGAATATTTCGGTCAGTTGATTTTCAAAAACTTCCCAATAATTCTAATACTGGCCAAAAGCAAAATCAAATACCTAAAAACATGTGTTTTCAAGGCATCCCTCCTTATCTTTGTGCTTTTAAAATCAAAAGCGCATGTACGGAGATATTCAAAAACATTTACAGCAAGAATTGGAAGCCATTAAATCGGCGGGTTTATATAAAAGGGAACGGATTATCCTCGGGCCGCAAGGTGCTGAAATATCAGTAGGTGACGGTCAAAAGGTGCTCAACTTTTGCTCAAATAATTACCTCGGATTGAGTAGTCATCCCAAAGTAATTCAAGCCGCCAAAGACGCCCTCGATTCTCACGGATTTGGGATGAGTAGCGTTCGGTTTATCTGTGGCACTCAAGACATTCATAAAACCCTCGAAAAGAAAATTGCCGATTTTCACCAAACGGAGGATACCATTTTATACGCTGCGGCATTTGACGCCAACGGTGGTGTTTTTGAACCCTTACTCGGCCCTGAAGACGCCATTATTTCCGATTCATTAAATCACGCTTCCATTATCGATGGGGTGCGACTATGTAAGGCCAAACGCTTTCGGTACGAAAACAACAACATGGCCGATCTCGAAGAAAAACTCAAAGAGGCAGCCGATGTGAGTCGCTTCAGAATTATCGTCACCGATGGGGTATTTTCCATGGATGGATACGTGGCCAAAATGGATCAAATTGTTGCTTTGGCAAAAAAATATGATGCCCTCGTGATGGTTGACGAATGCCATGCGACCGGATTTATTGGAAAAACCGGTCGTGGTTCAGTTGAACACTGCGGTGTACTCGGCGAAGTAGATATTATTACCGGAACGCTGGGCAAAGCCTTAGGTGGCGCCATGGGCGGTTTTACCACCGGAAAAAAAGAAATCATCGAGATGCTTCGGCAAAGATCGCGTCCGTATTTGTTTAGCAATTCTCTGGCGCCTTCCATCGTCGGTGCATCTATTGCGGTTTTTGACCTCCTAAATGAAACCACCGAACTACGCGATACTTTGGAAGAAAACACCGCCTATTTCAAAAAAGGCATTAAAGCAGCGGGTTTTGATATCAAGGATGGCGATTCAGCTATTGTTCCCGTAATGTTATACGATGCTGCACTTTCACAGACTTTTGCCGACGAATTATTAAAAGAAGGGATTTACGTTATTGGATTTTTCTATCCGGTTGTTCCGAAAGGAGAGGCGCGAATTCGGGTGCAATTATCTGCCGCCCACACCCGAGAACACCTCGACAAAGCCATAAATGCCTTTACTGCGGTAGGTAAAAAATTGAACGTTATTTGATTTTTTGAAAAAATAGTTGGAAGATTTCTTACAATTTTATAATTTTGTCGCCCTCGCATTTTTAATCTCTTTTATATGCTCAGTTTAAAACTTAGTGAATTATCACCTCAGGAACGCCAAGGGTATCTTCAGGCCGCCATTGGCCCGAGACCTATTGCTCTGGCCAGCACCATCGATGAAGATGGCCATCCCAACCTGAGCCCGTTTAGCTTTTTTAATGTATTCAGTAGCAATCCGCCCATATTGATTTTTTCTCCGGCGAGAAGGGTGCGAAACAATACAACGAAAGATACTTTGCACAATGTGGAAGCCACCAAAGAAGTGGTGATCAATGTGGTCAATTTTGATTTGGTGGAACAAACCTCACTGGCCAGTACGGAGTACGCCACAGGTGTAAATGAATTTATCAAAGCAGGACTCACCATGGAGCCGTCAGTAATGATTGCTCCGCCAAGAGTTAAGGAGTCACCGGTGCAAATGGAATGTAAAGTCCGTGAAATTATCCCTCTGGGCGATCAGGGTGGTGCCGGAAATTTAGTGATTTGCGAAGTCCTGTACATCCATATCGATAAACGTATTCTCAATTCGGAGGGCAAAATCGATCAACATAAAATCGACTTGGTGGCCAGACTGGGCGGGAATTGGTACGCCAGAGCATCCGGCGACGCCCTTTTTGAAGTTGAAAAGCCAATCGCAACCAAGGGAATTGGAGTAGATCAAATTCCGCCGCGCATTCGGAACTCCTACGTTTTCGACGGTAATGATTTGGGAAAACTGGGCAATGTACAACAGCTTCCCTCTGACGCTGAAGTGAAATCCGTTTTGGATCACCCACGTGTACAAGAAATTTTTTCGCAATCTGCCGACGGACTGGAAGCGCGCGAATCGCTGCATCATTATGCAAAAGAATTACTGGAAAAAGGCAAAGTGGAAAAAGCATGGAAGGTGCTGCTTTGCGACAATATTTCAAAACAATAATACACAAACCAAAAACAGTTAATTATGGAAGTAACAGGTAAAATTAAAGAAATTTTCCCCGAAAAACAGGTAAGTGCATCTTTCCGCAAACGCGAATTGGTAATCACCACGCAAGAGCAATATCCCCAGCATCTTATCATAGAATTTGTTCAGGACAAGGGGGATTTGTTGAATAATTTCGCCCAGGGCCAAGACGTAAAAGTATCCATTAACCTTCGTGGTCGCGAATGGACAGCACCCGACGGACAGGTCAAGTATTTCAATTCCATTCACGGTTGGAGAATTGAGCCACTTTCCGCTGAGCCTGTGGGTAGCCAGCCCGAAAGCAATCAATCTGCCGGATATACCAACAGTCCGCCAAGTAATCTGCCACCACTCGACACCCCGGCTTCCGGAGGAGGTGACGACGATGACTTGCCTTTCTAAAGTGCATTGGTCGAGCTTCGGCTGACCGATAAGAACCATGGGACTTTCCCTGCGCATAGAAAAGCTTTTTAAAATCCTAATGCCCGGTCCATTCGGATTGGCCATTGTTCTCACCGTGTTGGCCATGCTGATGTCCCTCTTTAAGGGAACACATTCTGTAATAGAGATAGGTCAGCATTGGCAACGCGGTTTTTGGGATCCACCGATGATGGTGTTTACCCTGCAAATGGCGCTTATTTTGGTGTTGGGCTACAGCGTGGCCATCAGTCCACCAGCGACACGGCTTATCCATTCCGTATTAAAAACAATAAAAACTCAGGGCCAAGGCATCATCCTACTCACGGTTTTTAGCATGACTTTGGGGTGGGTCAATTGGGGTTTGGGGCTCATTTTTGGGGCAGTTATGGCTCGAAAACTCGCGGAAAGTTTTCAGAAGCGAAACATCCCCTTTTATTTTCCCTTACTCGGTGCCGGTGGTTATGCGGGAATGATGACTTGGCATTCCGGACTATCGGGTTCTGCGCCACTCAAAGCTGCCGAATTCGGGCATCTCGTGGATTTGTCGCCAAATACTTTAGGGGTGCCGGATTTTATTCCGCTTGCAGAAACGGTGTTTTCTACACGAAACATCCTAGCTTTTACAGTTTTGCTTTTTGCTATTCCTTTTCTCCTGTGGTTATTTCGAAAAAAACATGCTGATCCCGGGACTTTAAAACCATTTGAATCCACAGAATTTGATGCGGTCAAACCGCAAGGTGCCGAAAAATTTGAGCATTGGAAATTTCCGGCCATGTTGATAGGAAGCGCCATTTTGGTAATTGTACTGTTTGAGTTATTTGTGGGCGCTGTTACTTTTGGACCCAATTCACTCAATAGTATTTTTTTAGCATTGGCACTTTTGGTCTACGGCACACTGTCTAAGTTTTTTCAATCTATACGCGCCGGCATGGACGGTGCGGCAGCCATTCTCATTCAATTTCCCTTCTATTTTGGCATCATGGGTATTCTTCGCTACGGCGGATTAATAGACGATATGACGCAATTTTTTGTGCAATCCGGTGCTGCTGACGGAATGGGGTATTTGATTATGGCAAGTTCCGGATTAGTCAATTTTTTTGTGCCCAGTGGTGGCGGACAGTGGGCGGTGCAAGGCCCTTTGATTATTTCACTTTGCAGTCAATTGGAAATACCCCTATCCAGAGGGATAATGGCCATGGCGTATGGCGACCAACTCACCAATATGTTGCAACCCTTTTGGGCTTTGCCATTACTGTCCATTACCGGACTAAAGGCGCACCGCGTTTTGCCATATACATTTTTGATGATGATGGTTGGTGTGCTTGTTTATGTATTGGTCGTTTAAAAACCTTCCTTAAAAGGTATCAACACCTCTACTTTTGTGCCCTGTGGCAAATCAAAAAACTTAATATTTTCGATTTTTTGCCCCTTTGGATTTACCAATTTGAGCCTACTTTCTGTAATAGACAAGCCCACAGATTCATGTTTTTTCTCTTTCGGTTGTATCGATTTTTTCCTTTGTCGCCCCACGCCATTATCTACGATTTCACATTTTAAGAAATTGTCTAATTTACTGATTGACAAAGTAATTTTACCTTTATTGTCCAAGGGTTTGATGCCGTGAATAATCGCATTTTCTAAAAAAGGTTGTATCACCAGAGGGGGTAGGAGGATTTCTTCGGTATCCATATCCGGGGGAATGGATATTTCAAAGTCAAACTTATTTTCGTACGTCTCCCGTTCTAAATCCATATAGGTTTTTAGGGTTTGAATTTCGGTTTCCAGGGAGACCTCGTCGTGGATGGAGTTGTGAAGTTGAGACCGAATGAGTTTGGAAAATTTAATCAATAAATTAGATGCCTCTCGGTTTTTATTGCTGATAATAAAGTGATTAATGGAGTTTAGTGTGTTGTACAAAAAGTGCGGTTTCATTTGGGAACGCATCAATTTATTTTCAAGGGATATCACCGCCATGGTATGTTTTGATTTTCTGCGATAGCTGTAAAAGGATACCCCGGCAATCAAACTAATTAACATAAAGGCTGTCCCCATTAAATAATTTCTCCGAACACTTTCCATCCGTTCTAGTTCCGCTTCCCTCAAAGCTTTCTCCGCAATTGAAAGTTCTAGTTCGGCGGAGGTTTTCTCAATTTCCAGTTGGGATTTTTTAAGCTGGTTTTGCTTGTTTTCATTTTCGAGCTCTAAAAGGGCTATGGATTTTTCCTTTTCAATATTGGTTACTTTTGCAAAATTGAGTTCCGCTTGGCGCTTTTGTAGTTCAAGATTTTGAATGGATTTTTCTTTGGACAATAATTCTATTTCCCGTTGCTTTTTTAAGGTTTGGTATTCGGTTTCCAATCGGGCAACATTTTCACCGTATTCCTCCCTTTGTATGGTATCATTGTAAAAGGTAGCAATACGGAAAAGCTCCAGTGCCGTTTCGAAGTTCCCGTTTAGGGCTTCAAAAGCCGACATATTTTCGTAATACTTCTGAATGACTTTTTTATTACCTATTTTTTTTGCGGTATTGATGGCGCTTTTAAAATTTTCTCTCGCCTTTTCGGGTTCATCTATTTCCACATATAAAACCCCCAAATTATTGTTTAAAATCAGCACCCCCTCATGATCACCAATTTCTTTTCGCACCTTCATCGATTTGAGAAAATACGCCTCTGCCGCAGGAAAATCCTTTTGCCCCAAAGCAATGGCGCCAATGGTTTCGTAAGTCCTACCCATTGCTCGCTTGTCTTTGAGAAGTTCGTTGTATTCCGAAGCTTTTAGAGCAAAAATCATGGCTGAATCCAGATCTTCTTTCATCCGGAAAATAATGGCCATATTATTGTACAAGGCTGCTTGTTTGCGCTCATCACCTACCTGCTCGTTGATGGCGGCAGCTTTGAGGTAGTGTTCCTTGGCATTGTCGATTCTACCCGTGCTTCCATAAATATTTCCAATATTGATGTGTGAACCTACAATTTGGGTTTTGTCACCATCAATTTCGTATAGGATTTTTAATGCCTCATAGCTGTAGGTCAGAGCTTGGTTTACTTTTCCCGCTTTTCGCATAACGGTTCCCCGACCTGAAAGTGCTGATGCTTTATTTTCTAATGCACCGATATTTTCAAACTCGTCGATTACAATTCCATAGAGGGAGTCGGAAGCTTGGAGATTGTGCTTCAACATCAAACATTTGGCAATTTTCTCTTTAGATATAGTGGCTTCAACAGATCTTTCAGGAATACTTTTGTTGATGTCATGTGCCTTTTGATGGTAATAAATAGCCTGGTCTATCTCATCCTGATATTCTGAAAGTGCGCCCATTCGATTGAAGGCATCTGCTTTGCTAGTTGGGGCCGAATGAGGCAACTTGGTAATTCCTTCAAACCATTTACTAGCCTCCGCATAGTTTCGATCCTTACTGAACAAAAGCCCTTTTTTGTTCATCACCGCTACCAAATCATCTATGGAATTGGCGTTTTGCGCGAGTTTGTATGCACTGTCTAAAAGCAGGTGTGCTCCCGGCATGTCGTGCTTTTGCCGTGCATCTGCATCCAAAAGCAAACTCGATATCCCCGATTGAAAATCAATAGATCTTGATTCCCTGATTTCGTTTTTTTGGGCTGCTAAAAAGTGTATGGTGAGTATAAATGTTTTGGTGAAAATAATAAATCTCCTCATCAAAGCATTTTTTTGACAAATCTACTGTTTTAAGGTACAAACAAAAAAATAAAAACCTACTATTTTTATTAATTTTTTGTTTGGATGTTTGACCCAATGTAAAGATGAAATCTACTTTTGAACGTTTTATTGGGTTAGAACGTTTTCTCATGAGGGTTTCAATTTTTTTAAAAAACCTGCGTTAGGTTGTATAACTCCTATTGGCGATTTAATTCATGTGTCCACACCAAAAAAGAAAGATTTTGGCAAAAGGGACTTTTTGGAGCAGACTCATTATTAAACACAGGAGGCTTGAAGTATATTTGCCCTAATATTACATAATTCCCGTTATGCGTAATTTATATTCGTTGGTTTCTCTTTTGGTTTCACTTACTTTATGTGGTCAGCATAAAGGAATGTGGACAGAACATTTGTCTTTTAATAACTTAGTAGATGTAGCTCAAGTTGGTAATTTGATTTTTGGCGCGACTTCCCAAGGCATAATGATTTACGATAAGTCGGATGGATCGGTTGAAAGACTTACAAAGCAAAATGGGCTCAGCGATGTAGAGATTGTCGCTCTGGCTGTTCATGAGCCAACCAACCGACTGGTCATTGGTTATCAAAACGGAAATATAGATTTATACCGCAATGGAAGAATCACCAATATTTCTGATATCTCTCGTTCCACGCTTTATTTGGGAAACCGCAGACTTAATCATATTCGGGTGATAAACAACAATCTGTACGTTTCCATGGCCTTTGGAATTGTGGTAGTCAATTTGTCTGAAAATTTAGTTCGAGAAACCTATATTATTGGCCCGGCGGGTAGTCAGTTAGAAGTTTTTCAGGTGGATATTGATCCCGTTGGGGGATTTGTTTACGCTGGCACACCGGATGGACTGTACCGTGCTTCTTTGCAATCACCACTCATATTTTTTCAAAGCTGGTCCAGAGTTAGTCGGTTTGGTCAGGCGGAAATTCCCTTTGTCACGGTTTTTAAAGACCGACCATTTGTTTTGCGAACCGACCCCAACGCTTCTGATTCCGTCCTATATCTACAGGACTCCGTTTGGGTTCATTTTGATGGGTTTGTACCACAAAACTATAGCGAACTCCGCGCTTCAAACGACTTATTAATCGGTGCTCACGACTTTGGTCTTCGTGCTTTTAACGAAAATCTAGGTTCAATTTACAACCTAACGCAAGACAATCTTCGCAGAGATAATTTTATTCCCAACAAAGTGATTCGGGATAAAGATGGAGAAAGACTTTGGATTGCTTCCATGCAAACCGGTCTCAACGAAATCAGTCCGGAAAGGTACTTTCTCACTTACCTGCCCGAGGGCCCTCCGGCAAACAACGCATTTTCCCTTTTTCACAATGGCGAAAAACTATACGTTTCAACCGCTGCATTGTCGAGTACCGCAACGGAACAGTTTGATCGTTCCGGGGTTTATACGTATAGCAATTTTTCTTGGGATCAAATTTCCGGTGATCAGCTCAATAACATCAACGATATTGTGGCCGTTGCATCTCATCCGGATAATCCAAATCATTTGTTTTTTGCCTCTTGGGGTGGTGGATTACAAGAATTTAAAGATGGACAACTCATCAATACTTTTAATACGAGTAATTTATCAGAGCATGCACTTACCCCTGTTTCAAACACTTCATCATCCAATATTCGCGTAGCTGCAATGGATTGGGACAGCAAGGGTAATTTATGGATTGTTACATCCCAAAACGACAATCCATTAGCCGTAAGGCGAGCTGACGGAACCTGGGAACAATTTTCATTGGGCAGCACCGTAAACACAACTACGATTGTGCAAAAAATGATGGTGACTTCAATTGACCAAATATGGGTGCAAACGCGTTCTTCAGGTATTGTAGTAGCACAGGAAAACGAAAGTGGAGGAATGGATATTCGACATCTCAATCAAAGTGAAGGCTCGGGGGAGTTGCCCTCAAATGCGGTCAATGATTTTGATGAGGATAGAAATGGCGCAATATGGATAGGAACGGGCGCAGGCGTTGGGGTGATTTTTAATCCGAGAAATATTTTTATTTCGGGCCAAAACTACGATGCCGTCCGGATTACCTTTGAGGAAGACGGTGTTGTTCAGGCCCTTTTGGCTTCGGAAAACGTAACCAAAGTATTGGTGGACGGCGCTAATAAAAAATGGTTTGGGACGAGTTTTCGGGGCGCTTTTTACACCTCGTCAGATGGAAGGGAAGAAATCTTTGCATTCAATCGCTCTACCAGTCCATTACCATCCAATAACATTCTCGATATTGCCGTGGACCCCGAATCCGGTGAGGTGTTTTTTGCCACTTCTGGAGGGGTCACATCTTTTCAAGGTGCTGCAACTGAAGGTAAAGATGAGTTTGAAGAACCCTTTGCCTATCCCAATCCGGTAAGACCCGATTATTCAGGACCTATTTTTATAAGGAATTTGGTGACCGATGCGCAGGTGAAGATTACCGATGTTTACGGAAATTTGGTGTTTGAAACCAGAGCAGAAGGAGGCCAAGCCGTGTGGGATGGTCGAGGTTTTCACGGCGAACCGGTTGCCAGTGGCGTTTATCAGGCGATGATGAACGACCGCGAAGGCTTTCAAACTGCTGTGGTGAAGATTCTCATCGTTAGATAATGTTTGAAAAAACACCTTTTGTCATTCTTAGAAAATTCCCTTTTGGCGAACGGGGCGTGGTGTTGCACGTTTTTACAAAAACTTTGGGGCGAATTCCCATTCTCATAAAAAGTGCACGATCGAAAAAAAGCCCGCTGCCCTACGGTATGATGCGACCGCTTTTCCCCTTTGAGGCTTTATTGGTTCGTTCCCGCGCCTCTGATTTTTACATGATTAAGGAGGCTAAGCCCTTAGGATTATTCGACAAAACCGTCAGTGATCCGTATCGAACGGCATTGGCTTTTTTTATTGCCGATGTTTGGTCGCACGCTGTAAAAGAAGAGGGTTCGCAAGAGGCGTTGTTTTCTTTTATGCATTACGTGGTGGAAACACTGGAAGAAATGGAAAGTGGTTTGGCGTATTTTCATCATTGGGTTTTGATGCGAACAGCATATTACCTAGGTTTTTCGCCAGGAGCTTCTACACTTTCTCCACCGTATTTTTTCGATTTAATCAACGGGGATTACCTCAGCCAACCACCGGCTCATCCTTATTCCGTTTCTTCTGACACTGCAGAGGTTTTCAGTTATTTGTGTCAATTTAAAACCTTTCCCGAACAGCGTCCACCTGGCTGGTCATCGATTTCAAAACGAGAAAGTTTGCAACAAATCATGAATTTTTACAGACTGCATATTGATGGGTTTAAAATGCCGGTGAGTTTGGAGGTCTTAATGACCCTATAGAAATTTCGGTTTTTTGAAACCAAGAGGGTTAGAACCAAAACCCAAAATTAAAGAAACCAAGCAGGCTACCAGTGGCCGTGGATCGGTGAATGGCCAACTCCAAGGGGCCTGCCATGGTAGAGTATCCAACTTTCAACCCGTAACCAAGGTGCCATTCCGGATCCGCGTACAAACTCGAAGGCCTTCCTCCAACACCGGCAATATTGGTCATGGCCACCAAATACATGTTTTTTCTCCATTCCCATTGCACGTCTAGTCCTACCAACAGCGCATTATCTCTAAAGAGTTGTCTGGGATCCTCAATGGTGCCTGCTGTACCCAATTCACGGTAACGAAACCCCACCATGGGAATTTGATTGTTGAAATAATTTTCGCCCATACCGCCCAAAAAGGCCATGTAGGGCAGTGTGGCCTGGTTGAAAAAAGAGAACACACCACCCATCCGCGGTTGAACGGAAATATTTTCGGTGGCCGCATAAGCCCAAAGATAATTGAATTTTATGTTGAGAAATGAAGCTTCAGTTCCACTTCGGTACGATGCGTAGGTGTTGTTGACCAAACGAATTTCGGTTGTATTAGACCTTCCACTGGTGGGGTACACATTTTTGTTCAAAAAATCGGAACGAAAAAATATACCTAAATTTAGGTGATACAAAAAGGGTCGAATGTAGTTGTTATCGAATAAGGACTCCCGAAAGGAAGGAAGTCCGGAAAAACTTTGACTTGTGTAGTGGTGTTCGATAAAACCGCCGTAATTGAAATTGTTGTGGGATGTTGCCTGCCAGTATAATTTGGTTTGCACATCGTCGTGACTGCTTTTTCCCTGATAGCTGTTCATGGCATAAAAATCATAATTGGAAAAAATTGCTCGTGTAGAAATGCCCAAACCTGGGAATTTGCCCTTATTAAAATAGTAATCGAAAGAAAATCTTGGGGTTTCACCCATCACGGCGTCAGCACTTAAAACAGATCCTTTGAAAACTACGTTTCTACGGGTATAATTGAGGAGAATGCCGATGCCGAAATCGATATCATACCGCAAGCCCAAGCCGAGAATACCGTCGCTTTCGGCCTCCCGAACCCTTATCTCAAGCGTATAGTCATTGCTGTCAGCTTCCAGAAAAATATGATAACTCACCTGATCGAAAAAATCAGTGCCGTATAGAAAATTGATATTTTTTTCCAAACCACTAATGGAAACAGGATTTTCCGGTTTTACGCCCAATACACCTTTGATGGTGGCTTTATCGACTTTTTCTCTGCCCGGATGGCGAATTTTATTCACAAAAATGGTATCGGGAAAAGGTTGGTATTCGGGAACGGAATCCGGCGGATAATTTTTAAAAATCTCGGCAATTTTTTTAAGGGCTTCCATTTGATTTCTGGCTTCCTCTCTTCCTCTTCGAATGATCAATTTGTTTTTGTCAAAATCCGGAACACCGAGCCCGGTCATATCAGGCCTGATGATGAGATCGCAGTGTGCCTCGCGTTCAGCGGTTGTTTGGAAATTGATATACATCCCGGTTTTTTCGAGAATACGCGCAAGAGTTGGTCGTTTTATGGTATCGCCAATGGTGGTTTGTACATCAATTCCAATAATGATATCGGCCCCAAGTTCCACGAGTTTATCCGCCGGAAAATTGTTCACCACCCCACCGTCGATCATATAAGTGCCATTTAGGTTGAAGGGCATAAAAATAGAGGGAATGGCCATGGATGCTCGCATGGCGTCGGTGAGAATGCCTGAGGTTAGTACCCTTTCTCTGCCGGTATTGAGTTCTGTAGCAATACAAACAAATTGGCGGGGTAATTTTAGAAAATCAATTTCCCCGTGAAAACCCTGTGTGAGATGTGATAATTTGGTATAAACCTTTTGGCCGTTGACAAAACCGCTGGGAACAAGCACCTTGTTTTCTTGTAATTTAAGTTTCAGTATGTATCTGTCATGTCGATTGCGTTCTAAATACGGGCGATACAAACGTTTTGGTTCCGAGCTGATGAGGTCGTCCCAGTCGGCACTTTCAATTATATTCCGAATGGACCGGGGTTTGTGTCCGATGGCGTATAATCCGCCTACCACTGCGCCAATACTTGTTCCGGCCACCATGTCAACCGGGATGCCAAGGCTGTCGAGAATTTCCAGAACACCTACGTGCGCAAATCCTTTAGCACCGCCCCCGCTCAGCACCAGGCCAACTTTTGGTCGTTGGGCCTGAATCTTAAATGCGAGGGCTAAAACGCATAAAAAAAGGAAGATTCTACGCAAAGTATTGGGTGTTTATTTCTGAGGACAAATTTATAATTTCCACGTTATATTTGCAGTCTGTAAAGCGCAGAATTAAACCAAAGCACGATATTTTTCTCCATGCAAACTTTTTTAAAAGCAATTTTTGCCACTATCATTTTGTCCTTCGGTTTCACTTCTTGTAGCAATGAGCTTCCAATAAATGCTGAATGGAAAGACATCGCGTATGTATATGGCCTGCTCGACGCGGGGCAAGATACGCAATTTGTTCGCATAGGAAAGGCTTTTTTAGGGGATGGCCCACCAAGTGATTTTGCCCAGGTTTCGGATTCCATTTATTACGATGAAATAATCGTCCGTCTTTTGGAGGTCAACAATGGCAATGTCACAAAGACGATTCCCTTGGAGCGAATAGAGAAACCCGGACTTATGGAGGAGGGCTTTTTTACCACAGCCGATTATCGTTTATACTATACAAGGGAAAACCTAAATGTGGATAGAGTATATCGGATTGAGGTGGAAAAACCCGACGGTGGCCCAACTGTGGTAGCGGAAACAGCCATTACTAATTGGACCTTAAATCAAAATACCGGAAATGTTGTAGAACCGTTTACCAATCTATTGCCTTTTATCAATAATTTTAATCGACCGGTTCAGTTTGTTTGGAACGAAGCCAATAACGCAGCAGTTTACGAAGGGAAAATTACCTTATATTATCGAGAGCAAAGCAAGAGTAATCGAAGCGATATAAAAAACAAAACCATGGAGTATTTCTTCCGGTCAGGAAGGAGTCCGGGATCAACAAGTTCATCGATCAGCGCTGAGCAGTTTTTTGGTTTTGTATCCAGTAATCTTGAAGTAAATCCCAATGTTTTTCGGTATTTTGATCGTATCATTTTAGAGGTATATGCCGGGGGTGAAGATTTGGCGTCTTACGCCTCTATTAACGGCGTTTCAACAGGAATAGCCCAAGAACGACCAACATTTACCAACATAGAAAATGGAGTGGGCGTATTCAGTAGCAAAGCGCGAACTTTTGCCCTAACCAATGGACAACTCAAGGAGTTCTCATTAAACGCCCAATCCTTTAAAGAATTGGTCATGGGATTGTGTGATTATAATTTTGTGAGAACACAGTTTACAGATTCCTGTTATTGTGATGGGGGCGTTATTCAACGAATTGGAAGCACTACTGGGAACTGTAATTTGGACTAATTTCCGGGTGAATTTTTAGAAATAAATCAAGAGTCCACTCCAAGAATGATAATTTCAATCAAAATCTACTGAAAAGAAAGATTTTGGCAGAAAGGGACTTTTTGGAGCAGACTCAGGTCTTGAAAACAGATCCCCGGAAAGGGAGAAGCTTCAACTGTCATAAATTGGCTCGATTTTCCTCTGCGCCCGCGATTGAAGCATGTATCCCGCAAGCCAAAACGCGTGTGGACGCCAGCTGGAAAGAGCGACGGCAGGAGCTCCTTTCCAGCTGCTGCGAACACCGTGTTTTTGGGTGAGGAATACAGCGGAAAGCGCGAAATGGCGCCAATCTAAACATTGCTAAATGGAGGGTTTATATATACTTTATCCATGGGGTTTTCAAATGAGGGCGAAACAGTATTCACAAAAAAATCAACCCTACAACAATTTTTTTTAATATAGCAGCTGTTAATAAATAATTTATCGTACCTTTGTTTGTAGTATAATTAACACGAACATTTTTGTTCAGTAAAGTAATTTTTTATTAGGACCTGATAGTGTATGCGTAAATTTTTACTCATCGTGATTGTTGCACTTTTGATGGTGCCCGCCATGAAGGGATCACACCTCGTTGGCGGAGATTTTACGTATGAGTGTTTGGGCAACCACAATTACCGACTTAAGCTAACTATTTTTCGCGATTGCAATACAGGAGTTGCCGGATTTGATGCGCAAGTGCCATTTGGAATTTATAACGGAACGACACTTCTCAATGTGAAAATGGTACCCATCACCAATACATATCCGCATATACCGTTGGTGCCCGACTCTTGCAGCCCACCGCCACCCACTGTTTGTGTTGAATATGCGGAGTATATCGACACTTTTTACCTGCCCCCACATCCCGCTGGTTATAATATTTCGCACCAACGCTGCTGCCGCAATAACGCGATTGTAAACATTGTGAATTCAGGCCAAACCGGAAACACCTGGCACGCTGCCATTCCACCCAACGATTCCTTTTGCAACAGCTCTGTCGATTTCCTTACCTTTCCCTCTTTACTGCTTTGCTATAACCAACCTATGGAAATTGAGATGCCACATATCGACCCAGATGGTGATAGCTTGGTTTTCTCGCTTTGTGATCCGCTACTCGGTGGTGGCCTTCAACAAAATCAAGGGCCTATGGGTATCATTCCAAACCCGCCAACTCCGCCTCCGTATGCTTCACCGAGCTATTCGCCTGGCTTTACCTCCCAAGTTCCCATAACCGGCAGTCCTGATCTCACCATAAATCCGGTAACCGGTACCATGATGGTAATTCCCAGTCCTATCACGGGTTTGTTTACAGTGACGATTTGCGTGGACGAATATCGAAATGGCGTTTTGATTAATACGGTTAAACGAGAAATGCAGTTTGTGGTGGCCAATTGCGTCCTTCAAACAAAGGCGAGTATTGTCCCTCAAGCCAATTTACCCTCAAATGCCTTGTGTAATGGACTGACTATTGAGTTTTTAAATTTTAGTTCGGGAATGAACTCAGCCTATTGGAAGTTTAATGACACCGCCAACGCGCCTAATGACACTTCTACGGCGTTTAACCCGGTTTATACTTTTAGCGATACGGGCGTATATGAAGTTATGTTGATCATAAATAAAGGCCATCCAATTTGTGCAGATACCACCATTCGGCTCTTTGAAGTCCGCCTTCCTGTGGACAATGAATTTATTTGGAAGCCCAGTCCGTGCTTGGATAAAGGACTGGAGTTTGAGATGACGGGCACACCATTAAGTCAATACGCCAAAATAGAATGGAACTTTGGCAATAATGCAACTCCGCAAACTTTTAATGGAAGACATCCACCACCTGTTTATTTCTCCGATGACGGAGGGCCTTATATTGTAACGCTTGAAACAGAGGATTTTACTTGTAAAAGCACTTATACGGAAGAATTAACTTTATTTCCACGGGTAGGTGCAGAAATTCGAGGCGGTGCAGATTTTGCCTGTGCCCCGCAAGAAATTACTTTTAATGCAGATATTACCTCGTCAGGGCCAGTAGAGATTTTTTGGGATATGGACGATGGTAGCACTTATGGCAACGTTCGAAATATTAAACATACCTATTCCCAACATGGCACATATTATCCGACGATTTTAATCCGGTCTATCAATAATTGTGTGGATACTTTTGCCGTAGAAATTGATCCCATAGTAGTTTATCCCAGTCCTTATGCAGAGTTGCGTTCAAATCTTAAGGAACTTTCTGTATATAATCCATTGGCCACCTTCTATTCCAATATGTCGGATGATGTAGAGTCCTCTGAGCTCAATTTTGATGATGGGCAATTTTTATCTCCTGCACCGGAAATATGTGACCATCAGTACATAGGAGATTCTGCCCGATATCGACCTTATTTGGCAGTTGTAAATCCTTATGGTTGCACCGATACCTCTTGGATAGATATTTTTGTGATACCGATGACTAATATTTTCGTGCCCAATGCATTCCATCCGAATGGTAACGGCATGAATGACTTGTTTCAAATTCACGCTTCAAACGTAAAAGACTATAAGTTGTATATTTTTAACCGTTGGGGACAGCAGGTTTTTTACTCAGACAATCCTGAACATCACTGGGATGGCACCTATAACGGAGAGCCCTCACCCAGTGGAGTTTACGTTTTCCGCCTCGATGTAATCGATAATCAGGAATACCCCTATCACAAAACGGGGAATCTTATGCTGGTACGCTAACCTGAGCCGGTCTTTTTGCCGCAAATCCTACCGACAGTCCGATTATCGCACCGAATAAAGCGCCAAAGAATATATCGGCCGGATAATGAACGCCAATGTGAATGCGACTGTAGCTCACCAAAAACGCCCAGATGACCATAAATGTCCACCATTTTTTGTTGGTGGTAATCCCCACAAAAAACGCAAGGGCAAATGTGTTGGCCGCATGAGAGGAAACAAAACCGTATTTGCCGCCACAACCTTCTTTTAAAGCTCTGAAAAGTCCATCGAGTGCCGGTTCGTTGCAAGGCCGTAATCGCTGAAACGTTTCTTTAAACAATCTCACTGAACCCTGATCGGCCAAAAGCGCCATAATTACCAATCCGCCAATAATCCACAGAAATGCCTTGCCCGGATATTTTTTATAAAGGACAAATAATAGCAAGGCATACAATGGAATCCAAACATCTACACGGGTGATGAACAAAAAAAATCCGTCGAGAAAGGCCGGACTATTATTGTTCATCCACAAAAATATTTGTGTATCGGCTTCAACAAACCAGCGAATAAGATTCATCATTACTGCATGAGTTTCCAGAGTTCATCTTTGAGTTCATCTAAATTATACCCACTTACTGAGGAAATAAAAATATAGGGCAAGGGCAGTGTAAAGGTTTTTTCCATTTCACGCATCATTTGCTCGTCCAGCATATCAGCCTTACTGATGGCCACCATTTGCTTTTTGTGCAACAATTCGGGGTTGAATTTTTTCAATTCTTCCTGTAAAACGTTAAACTCCTTTTCAATATCCTCACTATCTGCCGGTAATAGATAAAGCAATACGGCGTTGCGTTCTATATGGCGCAAAAACCGGTGACCTAGACCTTTACCTTCGGCAGCGCCTTCAATAATTCCGGGGATATCGGCCATCACAAAAGATTGATGTCCGCGATAACCTACGATGCCCAGATTGGGCACCAGGGTGGTGAAGGGGTAATCGGCGATTTCGGGTTTGGCTGCAGTAATAGAAGAAAGCAAAGTTGATTTTCCCGCATTAGGAAGTCCAACCAAGCCGACATCCGCAAGGACTTTGAGTTCGAGAATAATCCAACCTTCCTGGCCCTCTTCACCGGGTTGGGCATATCGAGGAGTTTGATTGGTCGGTGATTTAAAGTGGTCGTTGCCAAGTCCGCCCCTTCCGCCTTTTTTAGCGATGATCTCTTCTCCGGCCTCGGTAATTTCTCCAAAGATTTCCCCGGTTTCCCCATCCTTGATGACGGTACCCAATGGAACATCAATATATTCGTCGTTACCCTCTTTGCCGGTGCGGTGGTTTTTTTGTCCGTTTTCACCGTTTCCGGCGCGGATGTGTTTTCGGTATTTTAGGTGCAAAAGGGTCCACATTTGCTCGTTTCCACGAATAATGATGTGTCCACCTCGTCCGCCATCACCGCCATCCGGACCGCCTTTGGGAATGTATTTCGCCCGGTGAAGGTGCGCGCTACCTGCGCCGCCGTTTCCGGAGGTAAGGTGAATTTTTACGTAATCTATGAAGTTGCTTCCTGCCATGTTTTAAAGTGCATCAATGGCGACAAACAAGCGTTCCGAAATCTCGGAAATGCTGCCTATGCCATCGATTTTTATATGTTTGCCCAATGCTTGATAATGCGATTTTACAGGCTCGGTTTCTTTGCGATATACCGCGATTCGGTTTTCAATGACTTTGGGATCCGCATCATCGGCCCTTCCAGATGTTTTTGCTCGCTCTGCCAAACGTGATTTTAATTCCGCTTCCGGCACTTCAAGTGATAACAATGCACTAATGGCTTCATTTCTGGAAGCTAGGAAATTGTCAAGTGCCTCTGCCTGAGCAGAAGTTCTCGGAAATCCGTCGAAGATAAACCCCTTGGCATCGGCGTGTTTAATTACCTCGCTTTCTAAAAGCTCGATGGTCAAGGAATCGGGAACTAATTGCCCCTTATCCATAAAAGCTTTCGCCTTAGCACCGAGTTCGGTATTGTTTTTAATATGATAGCGAAATATATCTCCTGTAGATAAGTGTATCAAATTGTATTTTTCCTGAAGAAACGCTGCCTGGGTTCCTTTTCCTGCTCCCGGTGGGCCAAAGAGGATAATATGTAGCATGATTTTGAATGTTTTATTTGAAGCTGCGAAGATAACCCTTATTGGGTAAAGTATGAGTCCACTCCAAAAAGGATGATTTCAATCAAAATCGACGCGGAGGGAATTTTTGAACCGCAGCTAACTATTTGTTAGTGAGGATTCAAAAATCTGCCGACAAGGAAGATTTTGGCAGAAAGGGACTTTTTGGAGTAGACTCAAGTATGGGATTGATAAAAAAGCACGAAAAACTACTTCTTCGGCAGATAATCTTTAGGGTGATTTTTTCTATCCTTTTCAATTTCGGTTAATGGCGAACAAGGCTCTGAAAGGGTTTTCCATTGTTCGGGTAATTTTTGATACAACTTGGTCCCCTCAGTTTTCCAGTTGATGACCTCGTCGGTAACATCTTTTACAATTTTAGCGGGATTGCCCACTGCGATTTTTCGGTTGGGAATGACTGTGCCCTGAGGAACAAAGGCAAGCGCACCTATGATACATTCTTCGCCTATCACTACCTCATCCATTAATACGGCGTTCATGCCCACGAGGCAATTTCGCCCCACCCTTGCCCCGTGAATTATTGCCCCGTGACCGATATGGGCATTTTCTTCCAATACCACCGTGACGCCTGGGAACATGTGTACGGTGCAATTTTCCTGAACGTTGCAGCCATCGCCAATTTCAATTCTGCCCCAGTCGCCGCGAAGTACGCAGCCCGGACCGATATACACATCTCTTCCGATAATGACATCGCCAATTACGGTGGCCTGGGGGTGAACAAAGGCATCGGGATGCACCACAGGGGTAAATCCATTAAACTTATAAAAAGCCATAAGGTTGGTTTTTATTGTGCACAATTTACGCAAAGAAGACTTTGCGGACGAATGAGAATCCGACCTACAGGAATTGGTTTTTTACATTTTACGCAAATGCCAAAATCCGGTGTTCCAAAACGTGAAAGTACCCGCTCCAAATTTTTAAGTTTTCCCTCTGCTTGTCTGAGTGATGCTTCTGCCACACTTTTGTTGTTGATGGCATCCATCCTTGAAACCCTTCCATAAGCCACATCCGGTGTAATGGGTTTTGTCGCATCGCGTAATTCCTCGATATATTTTCGGGTTTTTACAATTTCGGATTCTATGGTTTCTTTTATTTCTTCGGGATTCATTTTTGATGGAATTATGCGCGTTCAATTACCACTGCATAACCCTGTCCAACCCCGATACACATTGTACAAAGTGCATATTTTTTTTGGGTTTTTTGTAACTGAATCGCTGCGGTTTGTAACAATCTGGCGCCACTCATGCCCAGTGGATGTCCAAGTGCAATAGCACCGCCATTTGGGTTGATTCGCGAATCGTTGTCGGCTAATCCCATTTTTCGGGTGCAGGCCAGTACCTGAGCAGAAAAGGCTTCGTTGAGTTCAATAATGTCCATGTCGTTTAGGCTGAGTCCTGCTTTTTTTAGGGCAATTTCTGAGGCATATACCGGGCCAATACCCATAATGCGTGGCTCCACACCGGCAACTCCCATAGATACAATCCTTGCCATCGGCTTTAGATTGTGGGTTTTAATGGCATTTTCCGAAGCGTACAACAGAGCACCTGCACCGTCGTTTAAGCCCGAAGCATTTCCGGCCGTAACACTTCCGTTTTTTCGGAAGGCTGGTCGCAATGTGGCAAGTTTTTCTATGCTTGTATTGGGCTTGATAAACTCGTCGTGGCGGACAATTAGGGCTTCCATTTTCCGGCGGGGAATTTCAATTTCCAAAATCTCCTCACCCAATCGACCGTTTTCCTGTGCATTGGCCGCTTTTTTCTGCGACCAGTGGGCGAATGCGTCTTGGTCTTCCCGACTTATTCCGTATTGTTCGACCAAATTCTCAGCGGTTTCCCCCATGGCATCTACGCCAAATTCGAGTTGCATCAGGGGATTGATAAAGCGCCATCCAAAACTCGAGTCGTACATCTTGCTATCGGTGCCAAACGCTTTGCTGGGCTTGCTCATCACATAAGGCGCCCGGGTCATGTGTTCAACACCGCCGCCGATGATCAGGTCAGCATCACCGGAACGAATGGCTCTGGCAGCGTGAATGCCGGCAGACATACCACTTGCACATAATCTATTGATGGTTTCGCCTGGAACGCTGTGGGGCAAGCCCGCGAGCAACAAAGCCATTCGGGCTACATTTCGGTTATCCTCACCCGCCTGGTTGGCACATCCCATAATAACATCATTTATGGCGCCAGGATCCAGTGATGTATTTCGGGCAACCAAACCTTTGATGATGTTCGCGGCCAAATCGTCGGCGCGAATGCCGGAAAGTGATCCGCCAAAATTGCCAATCGGACTTCTCAATCCATCGATGATAAATGCTTCCATATTGTTTAAATCTTTTTGAATTTTTTTATTCGGTTAAATTCCATTTTTTGCCCAAAAACATAACAGTACCTTCAAAAAACGCAACTGTTTTTCCCTGGTTGTTGGTGATTTCAATGCCATATCTGCCGAGGGTTTTTCCCCGATGTTTTTCCGTTGCCGTCGCTGTAATGTTATCCCCGGAAGAAATAGGCTTGACGTAAGACATGGAACAGGAAATGCTCATGGCTTGTTCACCGTGTCCATTGGCGGCAAAAGCCAGTGCACTATCGGCAAGTGCGTAGGCGATACCGCCGTGCGCTACGGAAAAACCATTGAGCATTTCGGGACGAATCTCCAGAGAAAGTTTGCAAAGTCCGGGGTTTGCAATCAGCACTTCAATGCCAAGCCAGCGGCTGAAGGCATCGTTTTTCATCATCTGTTCCACGATTTGCTTGGCCGTCATGCTTTTAAAATGAAGTAAATACTTCGCAAATTATGCGTTGGTGGGCTTGGGTTCCATGGTACACTCTTCAACGGCGCCAATAATAACCTCAATTACGAGAAGTAAATTGAGCACCTCCGCCATGCCAATGCGCTCCTCGCGTAAAAAATCAGACATGTAAATCTCGAAAAACTGTTGAAGGACTTTTGGATTTTCCGCACTGGCGTAAATGTCATCTATGCTTATTTCCTCCTGATATTCAATGTTGTCATAACGCGTGACCATCGACTTAACTTTTTTCTCGATGGTTTCTGCTGAGGAAATATTTAAAGGAATGCCGCGTATTTTGAATCCCAATTGCAAACTCATCAGGGTCAAAATAAAAAACTCGATGTCCTCTTCCTGAAAGTCCTCTACCAAGTTCATCACAAACCGGAAGAGATAAGGTTGTTCATCGAGTAAAATCTGGGTATTCTTGTCGTAGTCGGTATCGTCCCATCGGCTGATTTGGTCAAGGGCGACCGACAGGATATCGTCGGGATGTAAATTCATATTCCTTTGGTCATAAGTTTCGGCAAAACTACGAAATAAAAATGGGACGTTTTTTAATTGACAGTTGACGAAGTTGGATGCCGAACGACCTTCGGTATTTGTGGGGATTGCGGGAGAAAGGAGACTTTTGGGGAAGCAATTTTTAATTAGAAATTAGTGATTAGAAATTAGCAATTTTGGTAGGTGAAGTTATTTGATTTACACCTAAAATACTGATTATAATGAAATTTTTAATCCTTAACTTAATAGCAATTGATATCCCCACAGTGCTCCAGCACCAATCACCCTTTGGGATAATAATCTGTTAGTCGGCCTAGGGCAGCATTTTCCGATTGCCAGTTTAGATCCGGGTAGCGCAGTTGCAGCTCCATTAGGCTTTCAGTCGTTTTTTGTAAAAATGCTTTGGCCGATTGTGTGTCGGGGTGCAGCGGACGATGTTGTAATTTCTTCCACAGTTCTGTGAGATCACGGTGTTGGGCTTGTGCCGCCTCAGAAAAGATCCATTTTATAAAAGTCTTGCGAATGAGTTCTATGGCTACCGGTGATGGGTGTTTTAGGTCTTCGGCGTAAAATCTGTAGTCGCGGAGTTCGTCGTGAAGGATTTCGTAGGCGGGAAAATACAAAGCCTCTCCTCCGGTTTCCAGCCAATGACAAAACAAGTGGAGCACGGATTTGCCCCTTTGGTTGTCCACCGGATTATCGTATCGGATGGGGCTTACACTCACAATAAAGCGGGTATGTGGATAAGCGTTGCGCACGGCTTTCCACATGGCCTGTAACTCTTCCAATTCCGCAAGGGTGCGCGTAAAATGCTGTTGCGGTAGTTTGTGGCAGTTGTTGACCACCCGATTTTGTTTTTTGTGTAGCCAATGCCAACCCGTACCAAAGGTGAGCACCACTGTCGGGTTTTTGAGTTTTCGGGAATTCTCCAATGACCGATTGATGTTTCGCAGACAAAAATCTGCCTGGGTGTTGGAAAACTGTCCGTGGTGATCAAAGGAAAAGAATAAATCGTCGTTTTTTTCCAAGTCATCCGTTCCGTATCGCAGGGTGGACTGAATCACCAATAATTGCTGGAGGGCGCTCAACGGGTTATAGGTGATTCCAAAGGGATTAACGACAACGGGAAATTTTTTGTCCCGTAGATCGAATCCGATGTTTTCGCTAAAGCAAGAACCTACAAACAATAAGGGTTCGTTGGGATTTAATTGAAAAGGGGGTGATGAAAGCGGGACTTTGGTTGAGAAATTTTCCAAGGTAAGTAGGTGTGTAGGTCTAACTTAAATGATAATGCCCAGAAGGAGATAGACAAAATTATGTTCCGGTCCCCGGCTAAATACCGGATTGATATCGTATCCGGCAGTGAGTTTTAGTTTTTTATACCCAATTTGCGTGGCGAGTCCGTAACGAAACATATTGAAATTGTAATTCCCCTTAGATTTTATATTCATGCGGTCACCGTAGTTGTCGGTGTAAATTTGTCGCTGGTAACCATTCATTCGAACGCCGATTTCTCCGCCAATACCAAAAGTAAAGCCGTTGTCAACGCCATAAGGACTTAAATCGAGATGAAACATCAGGGGGATATTGAGATAGGCGATCACAAACTGACTTCGGTCGATGTCTCCCAAAGGATTCGTCAATAGCTCAGTGCCATTGTTGGTTTTCATTAATATGGTATTTTCAGGAAGCCCTATGCGGTTTACCGAAAACCCAAGGCCATATTGCAGCACAAAGGGCTTTTTATCAAAACGATATTTTGCGCCAAAACCAAATTTCCACATCCACGACCGAAATGTTTCCGCAGTTTCTGATCCGGAGGGTGAAGCAAAGCTATTGTCAACCCAGTTGTTAAGTCCAAAATGTATGTCTGCCCAGGGAAGATTCTCTTTTTGATATTTGACTTTACGCACATAAAGATCGTAATTTTCCTCCATTTTTTTCTTCCATAATTCCTTCTTGGAAATAGAATCACTTTGCGCTTTTAAACTGCCAACCAATAAAAGCAGTGGAAGAAGATAGCATAATTTCCGCATGGTTTATAATTTGGGGCTAAGGTACAGCTTAATTCTCAGGACAGCAATGCAGTTTATCATTTCTGAAACCTTATTTCTGAAACGCTTTTTAGTCGTAGCTTTGGGGCATTGAACAGGCTTTCTTTCAGGCATTACATATAATTGAAATTATGAAAAACACGGTAAAATTAATTTTCGCACTTACCCTCGCGGTGATGGTAGGTTGCGGTCAGGAGGCGGAGGTGACAGCCGTGGTTCAGGAAAGCGACTCACTGACTTTTGATTACAAGGTTTTCGAAAAGACCACTGGTGATTGCGAGCAATCGTGCTTGTCGATTCGGATCAAGCAGCTCAGATTGCAAGGCGCACCGGAAATTCAAAAAACCGTTGACAGCACATTGCTCTCCATGGGTTCTGGCAGTCATGCCAACATTGATGCACTGATTGACGTTTCCATCGAAGAATTTTCTCGGTTGCTGGAGGAAATTCCTTCCTACGATATGCCTTGGGAAATAGAGCGAATGGCCCTGGTTAGTTATAACAATAACGGACTGCTCGGCGTCAGTGTTTCGGATTACTCATTTACTGGCGGGGCGCACCCCAATAGCTTCCACGTCAAAAGGGTTTTTCGGGTTCACGATGGAAAAATGCTCCGTTGGGAAGACTTCTTTGACGCTTCGCAAATGATAACTTTTTTGTCGTATGCCGAACGAAAATTTCGCAAGGACAACAACATTAGCGACAAAACCACGCTGGAAGAAGCCGGCTTTTGGTTTGAAGATAATGTTTTTTTTCTACCGGAAAATTACGGAATAGACAGCAGTGGTTTATTCTTTTTTTACAACGCCTACGAGATTGCACCCTACAGCGAGGGGGCCATTATACTGGAATTTACCTGGGATCAAATTTCACCTTTTCTGCAAAAACCCTACGGTGATTTGTTTGGTGAGGTTCTGATGCAGCCTTAGTTTTTTATAAATTTACGAACGGAGTCCACTCTATTAAAGAAAGATTTTGGCAGAAAGGGACTTTTTAGAGCAGACTCAGAACGTAATATGTAAATTTCGAGTGTGCTGGGTAGAAATATAAATTACCTATCTTTGCCGCTGAAAATTTTTGTAAAATGAAAGTATCTACTGCGGAACTTGAAAAAATTGCCCACCTGGCGCGTATAGAACTCAGCGAAGTTGAGAAGGAAGATATGCTAAAGGATTTCAACAAAATACTGACCTTTGTCGAGAAGGTGCAGGAGTTGGATTTGTCCTCGGTGGCGCCGATGGAGTATGTGAGCGACCGCGTAGATGCCCTTCGCGATGATGTGCTCGGCAAGGAGAGCAGTCAGCAGGATGCATTGCGCAACGCACCCGACCACGACACGGCCTACATCAAGGTGCCCCGTATGGTCAAAAATGAGTGAGGTGGATATATCGCACCACAAAAAACAATTACGCACCATTTTTTTGTCCCGCCGAAACGACCTTGCTCCGGAGCAAAAGGCGGAAATGGATCGTCGGATATGCGAAGGGATTTGGAAAAAAATCGAGGCATTGCAACCCCGGGTCATTCACACATTTCTACCCATCAATAGTGAGATAAATTTTTATCCTGTGATCAAACGAAGTATAGCAGCAGGCATAACCATCGTTTGTCCACGAGCCCTTCCCAACCGCAGAATGTCGCATTTGGTATTACGTGATTTGTCAGCCACAACCCCCGGCGTAATGGGCACCATTTATCCTTCGGGTGAAAATGAATATTTGGGAACCTACGATTTGATCTTGGTGCCCGGACTGGCCTACGATCAGCGGGGTCATCGCTTGGGTTACGGCGGCGGTTACTACGACGCCTTTCTAAAAAACCATCCGGATGCCTTCAAACTCGGACTTTTCTATGCCTTTCAGGCCTGCGATAAACTACCGATAGGGATGCATGATGTTCAGTTGGATGGTGTTGTGACGGAGGTGGGGGAGAGGGGGTTTACTAGCACAGCGTAATTTCAAGATTTATTTTTAATGATCTCAGTAAGTTCATCTACCTTTTTGTTAAGATTTTCAATTTTTTCTTCAAGCGGATTATTATTGTCGCTAATCATGGAATCAACAAAGATGGAATTCACAAGAGAAAGACCGAATATTCCTCCTACAAATAAAATAGTAACAAAATAGATTCTAATAAAAAACTCCACAAATGGAGAAAACGTATTGTTTTCAATCATTGAGTCTGGAATTTCATACCATCCTTCCACAGTAAAAACTTTAAAAATGTTGTAAAGGGAGATTAATGGATTTCCAAAGTGTTCACTTGCAATGTTTTTGAAAAGAAACGTAGAGAGGACTGCGATTACAATATTAAATACACCAAAGGCAAATAAAATCAGAAGTGAGGATTTTGCAGCTCTGTAAGTAAAATTTACAAAACAACTTGAACAAAACTATGGATAAATTCGATAGTTTAGGTCAGGAATAATTGGATGGTGAGCAATTCGATTTTTATCCAGTTCTGTTTTGTCTATTCTGATGCCTTTTTGATATTGCTTCAGGTT
>JAFIEY010000003.1 GCA_020832345.1 Cryomorphaceae bacterium
AGGCCGTCCGAAGGCTTAGTACAACTCCGATTTATCTCTAGTTTTCCTCGATCATTGAATTATATTCTGTAACCAAAAGGAGATTTATTCCCTGAAGGGTATATTTGCATGGAAAACTTAAGATAAATCGCTTTAAGTTATAGCCAATGGTGGGACGACCATTCCAACGACAACTGACCGACCTAAATTTAAACATAAAAAAAAAGACAAACCATTTTGACAGGTGACCAACATACAGACCATATTCAAACGGAACAACGAGTAATCCGACACTCAAGCCGACCCGAAGTTTTTTATTTTTTCCCCCACCGCACTTTTTTAAAAACAATTTTAAGCCCACCCGCATTTGGCACATTTGGTTTTGCCCCGACACGCGAAGCCAATACTTCGCAAAACCAAAAGAGCCACTTTTTAGCCAACGCACCTTCAAGAATTGTAAATTTGACAAATCGTAAAACAAAAACATAGACTAAACTTATATGGCGGAATTAATATATAGTGTTGAACGGGTTTTTGGAGATTATTTAAAAGATAATCAGTTTTATAATATTCCAGAGTATCAGCGTGGCTACAAATGGACTGATAAACAAATAAATCAATTGCTGGATGATATAAAAGAATTTGAAACTGGTGATGATGAAGATTTATTTTATTGTCTTCAAAACATTACGCTTGTTTTGAATGCTGAAAACAAATTAAATGTGGTTGACGGTCAACAAAGACTTACAACTATAGCTTTATTATTAGCATATCTTGATGAATCGGAAAGAGTAAAATCCAAATTAGTTTATTCGGTTCGGAAACCATCAAATGAATTTATACAACACGTAATTTCCAATAATGATTCTTTTCTAACAAACATTGTAGCTACTAATGATTTTGATGCATTTCTTTCTGAAACAGAATCTAATGGAAATGATTATGATTATCAGGATATTTATTTTATGTATCAAGCCATTCATACAATTGATAATTGGTTTGATGATAATGAATCTATTGTTAAAACAGCCTTTAAAGAAAAATTATTAAAAAATGTAAAACTCATTGTAAATCGAATTGAAAATACAAAGGAGCAAGAGTTATTTATGAATCTTAATGCAGGGAAAGTGCAATTAGATGGTTCTGATTTGGTAAGAGCTATTTTGATAACAAGAGTTGCAAAGCAGGAAATGGAGGAGTTTGATTCCACAGAAGTAAAAGATGTAGTGCGATTGAATGAAAGAAGAATTAGAATTGGATGGGAATTAGATGAGCTTAATGCTTGGTGGAGCAAGGATAATGTTTTAGAATACTTTTCTAATCTTACTAATCTTAAAACGGGAGAAAAGGAAACTATTAAGTTTGAACAAGGGAAACATCCTATTAATCAACTTTACAAAATTTGGGCTGAATCAAAGGGCGAAAATGAAATTAAACTTGGTTTATTTGAAACCAAAAACACAAATGCCTTAGACCTTTATGTTTCTATTATTTTATTGCATCGCACATTAAAAGATTGGTATGAAGACCGTGAAATTTATCACTATTTAGGATTTTTATTTTCACAAAAAAGCATTTCATTTAATGAAGTTTGGAATGAATGGAACGAAGAAAACAGAACTCGGGACCAGTTTATTTTATTCTTAAAAACAGAATTGAAAAATTGTGTTTTTGGAAAAGAATCTACAAATGAATCAGAAGATACAGGAATTCAGTTTTGGTTAGATAAAATAAAAGATTATGATACCGAGAACCCTACTAATTGGTATGAAACTTCACAATTGGAAAAAATTCTTTTATTGCTTGATTTTATAGATCATTCCAAAAAAAAGGAGAACGGAATTCCATTACCTTTTCTTAAACCAAAATATTTCAAAAATTTTAGAGAGGACAAAGAACATATTTATCCTGGTACACCAACACAGTTTAAAGACTTCAAAAAACAAAGTGCATCAGTCCTTGGCATAAAAAATTACATAAAGGAATTAAACAAAGGATATGAAGCCGACAATAAAATAAAATGGAGTTGTTCGGAAATTGAATGGGATGAATTTTCAGAAGAAGAAAAAAACAATAAACTTTCTGAATTGAAAGAGCAAATTCACCAAAAAAGACCAATAAACTCAATAGGTAATTTAGTTTTATTGCATTTAAGTATTAACAGGGGTTTTGGCAATAATTATTATGCCGACAAGAGAATAACTGTGATTAATAATACTGAAAATGGCGAGTATGTTAGACATCATACATTAAAAGTATTTGTAAAACAAACAGACAATGAAGATATAAGTAGCTGGACAATGCAGGACATAAGAAACAATGCAGATAAGATACATAACACTGTCAAGACATTCTTTAACTTTAATAATGAGGTGGAACAATGAATAAGAAAAAACAAGCCTTTCTAAAAGAGGAGAACCTCCTTACATTACTTTCGCAGAATAATTTTATTGTACCTGAAATCCAGCGTGAATATGTTTGGGGTGAAAATGAAAAAGTAATCACCGATTTTTTAAAAGACGTAAAAAATAAAATTGGTGTTTGCTGTACAGGGTGCAAATTGCCATCATCAGAAAATAAAATAAACATTGGCTTCCTTTATTCATATAAACCTGAATATGTAAAAATAGAACACGAAAGATTTTTAGATGAAAACTTGATTGATGGTCAGCAGCGTTTTACTACCCTATTTCTCTTATTATTTGCTTGTGCACTCAAAGAGAAACGAAAATCCGAATTTCTTTCACTGATACGATTTGAAGAAAAATTAAAAATGTGTTTTGATTTTAGAGTTAGAGATTTAACAAAAAGATTTCTGCTTGAGTTGGTTGAAAAAATTGAAACTACTGCACAACTAAAAGAAATTGATAAGCAAACTTGGTTTCTGAAAGACTATCAAAATGATGTGAGCATAAAAGCAATCCAAAAAGCATTAGGATATATTCAAGCTATTTTTTTGGATAATACCCGCTATTACAATCATCTGATTAATTACATAGTATTTTGGCATTTCAAAACAGAAGCAACTTCACAAGGCGAAGAACTCTACATTACAATGAATGCAAGAGGTGAAGAATTGGCAGACAATGAAGTTACTAAAGCAGCATTGATGGTTCAGCCAGACCAGTTATATAATTGGGGGATAAAATGGGAAGAATGGCAACAGTTTTTTTGGAAAAACAGAAATAAATACGATACAAATCCAAGTGCTGA